>NZ_QSCK01000033.1:0-46740 GCF_003463035.1 Roseburia sp. OF03-24
TACTGCTTTTTCGTTTGCACCACCTTCGATTCTTTCCTTAACGATTTACACTACTCTTCGTATTTTGTGTATTTGTCAAGCTGAACATCAATATCACAACCTCCATACATCACTCGCATAATGGAAACTGTCCTATCATCATTATCTACAATATAGAGAACGCAATAATTATCTACCGGAACAATATGAAGTCCACGACTTTTCCACGGTTCTCTATCATAAAAACGATAGCGCTCTGGCATATCGTCAAGACTCATAATACACTTTTCGATTCTGTCCATCTGACCACTGGCATTCTCCGGTGACTGCAGTTCGTAGGCAATATATTCATAGATGTTACGGACATCATTATCTGCCTGATCTGTAATTTTAATAGTGTAAATCATAAATCATAATCCTTACGGATGTCTGCAAAAACTGCACTTGCTTCTCTTGTTCTTCCTGCTTTGATATCCGCATATCCTTTCTCAAGTTCTGCATTCAGTTCTGCTTCAGATAAAGCGGACATATCTACAGGACGAGAAGATGGAATTTTCACATCAAAAGGAAGTCCTCTCTGAAGAATAATCTGTTTATAAAACATATTGATAGCATTGGAAGCAGGAATGCCCAGTGCGGATAAAATGCTTTCTGCCTTTTCTTTCACTTCCGGTTCAATACGAGCATAAAGATTCGCTGATTTTGCTGCCATATAAAGCACCACCTTTCCGATATTTTTATAATCATATTATACCCGATTGTGCGTACAATAGCAATACAACCTTCAAAATTTACAATTTGTTCATCAAAACTTATCAAAATCCTCCTGCGTAGCTAAGCTGTCATATTTCACGGAGTCATTTGCTTTCTCCGTCCAAATATCCATCACCATTCCGATGGTCAGATAATCCAGATCTCCGATGGAAATACCTATCTCAAGGCAGCGCAGGAGGAATAATGGCGTGGTCATCTCCCGGCTACTGCGTTTAAGTTTTTTAGACTCAATATCTGTTATAAGATTCGTACCCCAAAGAGCAAGAATCTCTGGCAGCACTTCATAGATTGAAAACATCTCAAACTGATCCAGCCAGTCATCGATATTATCCGGTATCGTATTATCGGCGTGATATGCCATGATATATGCCACATTCTCGAAAATCTCTAGATCATCGATTGCAAACTCTTCGCCCTCTTCTTTACTGCCTTTATATGAACTTTCCAGTTTGGCTAAGTCTTTAAAGATGTCTCTTTTGAACTTTGCACGGTATAATCTTGGCACTGTAGCCGAGGAACGAAATGCCACATCTTTATCCCCGATTTTAATGACTTTCTTCAGCATGATTATTTACCTCCATTTACAGCTTGTGCTGTCTTCGCAACAGGAACATATACTGCTTTGTACCAATCGCTATAAGTCGCATCCGTAGTGGTATCTCCGGTTCTTGATTTAACAAGGCCATCTTCTCTTGGATCTGCTGTAAGAGATAATATTTCGGTTCCCGGTTCAATCGTATCCTCTTTGGTTTCCGATTCAATAGAAGGACGAGATTCTGCCCATTGAAATATCCTCACGCAACCATAAATAATAGACAGCATTTTATATCACAATACCATTACAATGATCAATCTCATGCTGAATTATCTGTGCCGTCCAGCCGGAATATTTCCCATGCTGCTTTTTAAAGCTCTGGTCAAAGTAATCCACCTCAATCTCCTGATATCTGGTGCAAGGACGAGCACCTTCCAGAGACAGGCATCCTTCCTCTGTCTGAAATGCTTCGGATTTCTTTGTGATTACCGGATTAATCATTGCAAATTGAAATGGTCCTGCTGCCACAACAATAATATTCTTCTTAACACCTATCATGTTTGCAGCCATGCCTACGCAATGGTCAAGATTGGCTCTAAGTGTATCAATCAGATCTGTTACCACCTGCTTATCTGCCTCTGTTGCATCCACCGACTTCTGTGCAAGAAACAATGGGTCTTTTACTATTTTCTTTACCATTAGTTCCATCCTTTCCAGATATCCGGCTGATAACCTAATGTCGACTGCTTTCCATTCCTTACTGCCGGAGTTTTAATTACCTGCGGATTCTCAAGCACTTTTTCCAGCTTATCTTCATCCGTAGTATATTTAATAAGTGCAAGCAAATCCTTGTCTTTGCCATCCCAGTTGATCATATTCTCCAGACCACCATTTACCTGTGCAACAGAGTTAAATTCACCTTTGCTCATTCCTTTTTCTTTCATGTCAATGAACTGATACTTGATGCCACGCTCCTTAAAAAAACGCTCAGCCTTCTTAGTATCATTACATTTCTTAGTGCCAAATATCTGTATATTCATAATCAGTATTCCTTTACTATCTCTTCATCTATTCCATACATAGCCTTAAAACTTTCAAGGTCTGCCGGACTTTTTATCAGCATAACCTCTTCAATCTTACCTGTTTGTATATCCTTAAAACCTGCAACCTGCTCGCCATTACAAATGCTGGCTTTGATTACAGGCTTCTTATTTTCCTTGTCATAAGACTGAACCACACTTTTCTTCTTAAACAGTCCCATCCTGCTCACCTTCTCTCGCCTGTGCCATCAGCACAAGCTTCTCAAATGACTGTGCAAATCGTTCATCATCTTCACTTGTCCGCTTCTTCGGTTTCTTAATATGATTCTTGACTTATTGTTTTCGTCACGATAGACAAAAACAACCTGATTACCTTCTAAATACTGCTGGTATTGTTTTGCACACTTGGTGATGATGGCAATAGCCTGTTTCTTAGTCATAAGCATTAAGTCCCTTATATCTAAATGGTATTTTGGCAAATTTAAAAGGAAGGTTCGTCTGCCGTAGCAGATGACACCTTCCTTTAATGACTGATTTTTCTGTTGTCCGCCAACTGATCGGCACCCGAAGTCCGATAAGCAAACTGTTTTTTCCGTTGCCAGCCAACTGTCCGGCACCCGAAGTCCGGAAAGAATTTCGGATTTTATGTGTCAGTCCACATGATAGGCATATAGCCCATCTACTAACTATAGTATACACAGACGAAGCAAATTATGCAACGAGTTTATAAAGATTTAATCAGAAATTTTCTGAAAGAAGGTGAGAACATTGAAGATAAAAAAGTGGATGACAAGCCTATGGTCATTCACACAAAGGAGAAAGCCAAGATTCATTCTCATGAGCCAAAAGGAGCGAGGATAAAGGGCAGTAACATCTATACAGTAGAACGTGGTCCTAAGATTGCTGGAGCAAAAGCAGCAGAAACAACGGGTAAGAAATCATACAGGAAGAGTACAGTCCATCAGGCAATCATTATTTTTCAGATAATCACGCATCATTTTTCTCATTGCTGCTTTTTACGGGCTGTCTTTTCTTCTTGCCATAAAAATAACCTCCAAACTGAGTAATTTTATCTTACATCAGTTTGAAGGTTTACACAAACTTTTGGACGCTCCCGCCGGACGTTTCTTTATCTACGGGCTTATTTTACAGCCCCTTTTTTCTATTATTTTATTTCAGTTTATCGTATACTTCATCAGATACCGGTTCGCACCATTCGTTTTTGCAGTTTTCTCCAGGAACTTCCACTGCAATATGGGAAAACCAGCTATCTTTTTTCGCTCCATGCCAATGCTTTACCTCTGCAGGAATAGTGATCACCGTACCCGGTGTCAGGCTGACCGGCTCTTTTCCCTCTTCCTGGTACCATCCCTCACCTGCTGTACAGATCAAAAGCTGTCCGCCACCTTTTGTCGCATGATGAATATGCCAGTTATTGCGGCAACCCGGCTCAAACGTAACATTTGCCATAAATACTGCACAGTTCTTTGGATCTGTCAGTGGATTCAGATAAGAATTACCGATAAAATACTGTGCAAATCCTGTATTCTCCGCTCCTGTTCCAAATACATTCTGTTTTTCAAATTCTTCTTTACTTGTAGTCTTCATAATAAAATTACTCCTTTCCGTCGACGAATTTTATCACTTGCTTCCCCACCGGAAGTACTTATAAATTCTACAACCTGAAGTGGACTACAAGTCAAGAATTTTTTACTAATTTACAAATTTTACAGCCGTACCATATGCAATAACTTCCGCGGCTCCCTGCATAACTGCAGAAGATGCATAGCGGATATTTACAACCGCATCCGCACCAAGACTTTCTGCTTCTTCCACCATACGTTTAGTGGCAAGGGCTCTTGCCTCATTCATCATTTCATTGTATGCCTTTAATTCCCCACCAACTAATGTTTTGAAACTCTGTGTAATATCTTTTCCAATATTCTTGCTCTGGATCGTGCTTCCCTTTACCAGACCGAGCATTTCTAAATTTTTGCCGCTGATATAATCAGTATTTACTAAGATCATCTTCTTCTCCACTCCTTATCTCATTCACACGTTCTACAGTTACCGCAAATGCTACTCCTGCCAATGCCAGCGGAATGATTATCATAAGTATTTTTACTATGACTGCAATATCCGGGATCAGCACAAATGCGGCAGCAATTGCAACGTAATACACGATCAGAATAATCGCAATAATAATCGGAGCTATCATTTTACTGCAATGTTCTTTCTTCATAACTCCAGCCTCCTTTGTGTATTATCTGATTAATACAATAATACATTTAACAGCAGATGTCAACCACAAATCAACGCAAAATATCCCCAGTCCCAGATGATATCCTCAAAGCTGTTTTCCAGATATTCATAAATATCCTCTTCCTCATATCCCATCACGCGGGAAATCACAACGATATACTCACGTAGATTCTCATAAGCAAGAGCTTCCTGTGAAATAGATTTTCCATTCGAAAACTTATTTTCCATGCCAAGCCAGTACAAAAAAACTGCATGCCGGATCGTGGCATATTCCATGGCGATCCACTGCACCTGCACGACCATCTCTTCTATATTGCCCTCCGGTTTTAAACTGTCCGCATATAATTCCATCAAAAGAAATCGGCGCATCAGAGGCTGGTATTTCAAAAAATGTACTTCAAACTCCTGCCATTCTTTTACAACCTCCTCCTTGATTCCCTGTTCCGACAACTGTTCTGCAAGCTGTGCCACTGGCTCTAAGTATTTTTCATACAACCCTTCCCTGCGGTAATTTTCTGCAAGATCAAGGAATAATTCGTTGCGCTCCTCAATGGAATACTGCGGGTTCTGCTCAATGTCATCGATAGTCTTTGAAAGTTCTTCGAGAAATCCATCCGGATACGATTTTACCGCATCATTTACCGGCTCCTTTTCCACCCGTTCGTATAGATCAAGCAGTACATAAAAAATCTTCATCAGATCATGTTCCGGCGTATGTGCATCATCTTCCATCAGCTTCATCAGAAATGCACGTAAGTTCACAAGCGGAGCAAGTTCCCGGTAGGCAGATGCATCCATTTCCCCGGAAAAAGAAATATGATCTCTTTTCCATAACAGATCAACGACCGCCGGACAGGACGGCATCAGGGAATATTCCGTAACATCTTCATTAAATGTATGAAGCTCCCTTGGAAAAATCTGACAAGTCTGTGAAAGTATCTCATCCCCATAGGCAAGGACTAATCTGCACAATTTTTTTTCATTTAAAAACGGACAGTTTTTCTCTTCATTTAACCCTATAACTCTGCTTCCATCCTTTTTTATCACATACTCACTCAGTTGCAGCTTTTTTTCCTTTGTGTTCAGATCCTGTCTTTTCTGCACGCAGCTTTCTCTGTTTCCGCCATTGCTGCAATCAGCCACATTCTGCCTGATCAGGCTTTCCTCATACATCCCGTCCGGTATACATGTATGTTTCCACTTTTTAAAAGTAACATCATCCACCCCGATCTTCCACTCCCTGCAGCATGTAAAGCTGCACTGATCTGCAATACAGGTAAACTCCTTATAATAATCTGGCTGCATTTTCCACATCTCCCTTCTTAAAATATAAAATGCCATTTCCAGAAAGTGTTTTATTGTTATGAATCACCTTCTGAAAACGGCATCTGAATTATTATAAAATCTTTGTCGTCCACTTCGAGCAGTCCCACACTGCATTTACCACATCCTGATAGAAATCAGGTTCATGACAGATCAAAAGTACTGCCCCGCGGTATTCGTTTAAGGCACGTTTTAATTCGTCTTTTGCATCCACATCCAGATGGTTTGTCGGCTCGTCTAAAAGCAGGATATTAGTCGTGCGGTTCATCAGTTTGCACAAACGTACCTTTGCCTGCTCACCACCGCTTAGCACACGCACCTGACTTTCGATATGCTTTGTCGTCAGTCCGCATTTTGCCAGTGCTGCACGCACTTCATACTGTGAAAATGCCGGAAATTCCTCCCAGATCTCTTCGATACAGGTATTTTTATTTTCACCCTTGATCTCCTGCTCAAAATAGCCGATCTCTAAATTTTCACCCAGTGTAACTTCCCCGGAAAGTGCCGGAACAAGTCCTAAAATACTGCGCAGCAACGTAGTCTTTCCGATACCGTTTGCACCGACCAATGCGATTTTCTGACCACGTTCCATAGAGATATTAAGCGGCTTTGATAACGGCTCATCGTAACCGATAACAAGATCTTTTGTCTCAAAAATATATTTTCCCGGTGTCCGTCCGAGTTTAAAATCAAACTCAGGCTTCGGACGCTCTGCGGCAAGCTCAATCACGTCCATCTTATCCAGTTTTTTCTGGCGTGACATTGCCATATTTCTCGTAGCCACACGTGCTTTGTTGCGCGCCACAAAATCTTTTAATTCACTGATCTCCTGCTGCTGTTTGCGGTATGCAGCCTCAAGCTGTGATTTTTTAACTGCATAGACTTCCTGAAATTTATCGTAGTTTCCTACATAACGGTCAAGTCTCTGATTTTCCATATGATAAATAATATTTACTACATCATTCAAAAACGGAATATCATGTGAGATCAGGATAAATGCGTTTTCATATTCCTGCAGATAGCGCGTCAGCCACGCAATATGCTCTGCATCCAGATAGTTTGTCGGCTCATCTAAAAGAAGGATATCCGGTTTCTCTAAAAGCAGTTTCGCAAGCAGGACTTTCATACGCTGTCCACCACTTAAATCCGAGACATCATGGTCAAGACCTAATTCCAATAATCCAAGTGCCCTCGCAACTTCTTCCACTTTGCTGTCAATGACATAAAAATCATGCATCGTCAGCATATCCTGGATCACACCAAGTTCCTCCATCATCGCATCCATCTGATCCGGATTGGCACTGCCTAACTGATCGCAGATCTCATTCATACGTTCTTCCTGTTCGAACAGCCATGCAAATGCTGACTTTAAAACACTCTCGATCGTCATTCCCTTCTGCAGCGTGGAATTCTGATCCAGATAACCGGTGCGCACATTTTTTGCCCACTCAACCTTTCCCTCATCCGGCATCAGCTTTCCGGTAACAATATTCATAAATGTGGACTTTCCCTCGCCATTGGCTCCGACCAATCCGATATGTTCCCCCGCAAGCAGACGGAACGAAACATCCTCAAAAATGGCACGGTCTCCAAAGCCATGGGTCAGATGTTCAACATTTAATATACTCATATTTTTCTCCATTTCTATTGTTATAATAATGATGTCAAGGTTCAGAAAACGTCTTTACCACTTACTGTATGTTTACATTCAGCATCTCTTCTGTCTTATGGTATACATGACGGTATGCCGGGAACAAAAATGCATCTGCAAAAATCCATGCGACAGGGCTTGCAAAACATGCTGCCGGGAATCCGAACATCGGCACTAATGCAAATCCGACAAGTGTTCTTGCCACCATCTCGCATACACCTGCAAGGATCGCAAATTTACTGTATCCCATTCCCTGTATCAGGAAACGGACGATATTAACAAATGCGAGTGGAATATAAAATGCGCTGTTGATAAATAAAAACAGGTATACATTCTCAATGACTTCCACCTCAGCACGTTCCACGAAGAACAGCGCAAGATTCCTTCCGGTCAGTGCGAGCACGCCAAATGCAATGACCGCATACCCGATTCCAAGCATGGAACACGCCTTTAATCCCTTTGAGATACGGTCCATTTTCTTTGCACCGACATTCTGTCCGCCATAAGTCGCCATCGTTGATCCCATTGCATCAAACGGACAGCAGAAAAACATACCGATCTTGCTTCCTGCTGTCATGGATGCAACCGCATTAGATCCGAGGGTATTTACCGCACTCTGTAAAATAACACTTCCGATTGCCGTAATCGAATACTGCAGTCCCATCGGCACGCCCATACCACAGAGTGTTTTCATATAAGAACTGTTCCATCTGCGTTCATCCGTATCCGGATGCAGTATCTCAAACTTCTTCCAGCTATAGATCAGGCATCCGATTCCTGATACTGCCTGTGAGATCACTGTTGCAAGCGATGCACCTGCCACACCCAGATGAAGATTTATGATAAAAACAAGGTCCAGTACAATATTCATCACAGATGAGATCACCAAAAACACAACCGGCGTCTTACTGTCTCCCATGGAACGGATGATCGCTGAAATAAGGTTGTACAGATACGTTGCCGGTATCCCCGCAAAAATGATCACAATGTACAGGTATGCCCCATCGATAATGTTGTCCGGTGTACGCATCAGCTCTAAGATAGGACGGCAGAATACTACCGTAACTATCGTCATAACAACTGCAAAAACTGCAGATAAATAAACAGCATTGACCATAAATGCACGTAATCCTTTGTAATCACCGGCACCAAATTTATGTGCCAGGGGAATCGCAAAACCATTGCAGACACCCATGCAGAATCCGATAATCAAAAAGTTTAATGATCCGGTAGAACCTACTGCTGCAAGCGCATCCACACCAAGAAATCTTCCGACGATCAGTGTATCTACCAGATTATAAAACTGCTGAAACAGATATCCAAACAAAAGTGGAATGGAGAAACCTAAAATCAGCTTCATCGGAGAACCATTCGTCATATCTTTTGTCATATTTCATCCTCTTTTCCCTTATATTTCCCCACAATGTTTTTCAAAAATCTCAAAGAAACTGTCTGTCTGTATACCATCTGTGGTATCTAATGTGAGCGCATCCCACATATCTTTATTGATACTGGAATCTAAACCTGCCACAAACTGGTTATAAACATCATCAAATGCCTCTTTTTCTCTTTTTTCCACGATATTTGACTTGTTTGCTTCTGTCAGTTCTTCATTGTATTTATTCAGACATTTGATAAAGTAAAAACCTTTGTCTGTTGCAATCTTAGACGAAGTCTGACCGTTATCGAGATTAAATGCAACCTCTTCCACCTCTTTTGGAAGCTCATCCCGCGCAACCGTGGTCTGTATGGAAGACAGTTCATTATAATTATTTGCCACAGATGCAAAATCATCCCCACGCTCTAACTTTGCAGCTACATCATTTGCCTTTGTACTGTCCGCAACAAAGATCTGCATGATCTCGATCACACGCGCCTCGTCATCACTTACTTCCTCATTCACACTATTCGTCAGTGAATTGTAGAGTTTTTGGGCTAATGCGTAATGCTGGTAATATTCGCTGATATCACTCTCTGTCACATCAAGGTAAGTGCCTTCCTCCTGGGATAATGATGCATAATACTCTGCTGCAGCCTCTGATATTGCAGAAAGTTCATCCTCTGAAAGTGCAACTTCCCTTGACTGTGCAAGCAGATCCATACTGACCACCTGCGTAAGTTCTTCCATTGTGATCGCTTTTATATACTTTACGAGGGAATCATCCCCAAAATCATGTTTCCAGAGATCCACCCCATACGCTGTTCCGTAGATATTCTGGTAGTTGGTCATATACACCCTTGCCTCTTTTAAACTGCAGACAGTTCCTTCAATCCTGAATACCTGACGGTCATTTAATATATTTGAAACCACAATATTTTTATTGCCAATGCGGCATCCGCTCAATAACAGTGACACACCGCACAGTACAGCCGCAACCCTTGTAAATTTTCTCTTCATCCTGTTTACCCGATTTTATGAAATCCTTACTGTTCCATTAATTTTAAGATACTTCTTGCAACGGAAATTCCGTTTGCGGATGCCTGCTGCAATCCTCTTGTCACAGATGCACCGTCGCCGATCGCACGCAGTCCTTTCACGCTTGTCTCAAAATCAGAGTTGACCACTACCTTATTGGAATAAAATTTCACTTCCACACCGTAAAGCAGTGTCTCATCACTTGCAATACCCGGGGTTACCTTATCAAGAGCCATTAACATTTCCTCAATATCGACCATGATACGATGTGGGAATACTAAAGAAAGATCGCCCGGTACCGCATCTTTTAAAGTCGGGATCAAGTTATTCCTGCAGAGACGTTCCTCTGTTGTTCTTCTTCCTCTCTTGAAATCGCCAAACGTCTGCACTAAGATTTTTCCATCACAGAGCATATTAGAAAGCTGTGCGATCTGTTTTCCATATTCAATCGGTGTCTTAAACGGTTTGGTAAAGTTTTTGGAAACGAGAATCGCAAAGTTGGTATTGTTTGTCTTTAAATCCTTGGACTTATATGCATGACCATTTACCACAGCAAGCCCGTTATCGTAATACTCTGTTGCAACCTCGCCGGATGGATTGGTACAGAATGTACGTACTTTATCATCAAATGTCGGGGTATGGTAAACCAGTTTTGCCTCATAGAGGTTCTGGTTTAAAAACTCCATGACCTCATCACGAACCTCAACACGCACACCAATATCTACCGTACCTACCTTTGTTTCAATACCATGCTGTTCGCAGATATGTGAAAACCAGTCTGCTCCTTCACGTCCAACCGCGGAAATAACCTCTGAAGCTGCATATTCTTCATCTTTTTCAGTAATGATTCCTTTGACCTCATTATCCTCAATGATAATATCCTTGACCATGGTATTAAATTCCATCTCAACACCCTGCTCTAACAGATGCTCCTGCAGTCTGGAATAAATCTTATAGCCCTCTTCTGTTCCAAGATGGCGGATCGGACATTCGATGAGTTTTAAGTTTGCGTTGATCGCTTTTCTGCGGATCTCACGGATCTCTTTTTCTTTGTCCACGCCGTAAACTTTTGTATCTGCACCGAATTTTAAATAAATATCATCGGATTCTTTTAATAATTCTACCGTTTTATCATAACCTAAAATTTCCGGCAGATTTCCGCCTACATCCGGAGAAAGTGACAGTTTACCGTCAGAAAATGCACCGGCACCGGCAAATCCGGTCGTGATGGAACAAGGCTTACAGCCAACGCAGACTTTCGTCTTACGCTTCGGACATTCTCTTCTTTCGATCGGTCTGCCTTTCTCGATCATTAAAATTTTAAGATCCTTTTTTGCATGGATCAGTTCATATGCGCAAAAGATACCGGATGGTCCGGCTCCTATAATAATTACATCGTATTGTTTCATTATTTTTCCTCTCTTACTTTCTTTCCGTTGTTGGTCTTCTGTACTCTTGCATTTAACACCACTGTTCACGTATACTGCGTGGTCAACAGTGCTTTTCCCCTTACGCTTCCACGATCAGGTATCTGCCATCCGGAATTGAAAACACTTCCTCAGCCTCTGCTAAATCTGCATTGCTCATTCCTGCAATGTCAGCACCCTCATCTTCAAAATAAGCACGGACTTCTTTGATATTTTTACAGACAACTGCCATACAGTCCTCTAAAAACTCTTCTGCTTCTTCCGGCGTTTCTGCAACTTTTTCTTTCAAAAGCTGTAACTGATTTTCCAAAAAATACTGTACTACCACTTCATCGTACATAATGATCCTCCATTTTCATGTGTAAAATTTTTCACTGCCGGCTTACCATGTATATGGGTCAATTCCAAGCCGGTCAAGTTCTCTGTAGATTGCTGCGACCGGAAGTCCTACCACATTATTATAGTCGCCGTCGATTTTGTCAATATAAATTGCAAATTTTCCCTGGATTCCGTATGCTCCAGCCTTATCCGACGGCTCTCCTGTCGCAATATAACGCAAAATTTCACTTTTCTTTAACTCTCTGACAAAAACGTCAGTCTTTTCGTAAAAAATATGTTCCCCTGCCCTGCCTGACTGATCAATAAATACAAAAGCAACGCCGGTATATACCGAATGACTCTTTCCTGACAATAAAGAAAGCATACGGTATGCATCTTCGTCATCTTTTGGTTTTCCTAAAATTTCACTGCCCGCGGCAACAATGGTATCTGCACCGATGACTAAAGTATCCTGCGGCGTCATTAAATTCTGGTGCTCATTACCATACGTTTTCAACATGGATGCAACTTCTCTTGCCTTTCCGGCTGCAAGTTCCATAACAACATCTTTCGGTTCTTTCTTTGTAATGATCTCTTCTCCCTTTGCCGGACAGATCTCGAAGTTAAGGCCGATCTGTTCTAAAAGTTCACGGCGTCTCGGTGACGCGGACGCTAAAATGATCTGTGACATGTTTTTTCTTCCTCGTCTTTCTATAAGTATCTTTTCTGCTTCCCTGACTTTATGCAGAATTTAATTTTCACACCGGGATCACTTTTCCAAGCCGGAAAGAATACAAAAGTCTTTCCTTTACTTTAAGTGGATTCCCCTGATCATCCGTTTCATTTTCATACACGCGGTTTAATGCTTCTCCATACAGTTTTAGCTGTGCCGCATAGCGTTCTGACAGTTCTTTTTCTGTATCTACACGGTCTGTTTTATAATCCAATAGGACAATACCATCTTTTTCGATCCAGAATACATCAATGATTCCCTGGATCAATGTCAGTTCTTCTGATACTTTTTCCAGAACTGTTGTATGTTCTGCAAAACCAAAAGCCTCTAACTGATCATCTGAAAATCCCATGACAAATGGTTTCTCACGATACAGTTTTCCACTTTTTTCCGCTTCACCCATCCGCTTTCCAACACCTGAATTTACAAAGTATTCCACCTGTGGAATACGGATAAGTCCTTTCATTTCCGGTGTGATCTGCTCATTCTCCAACATACCTGCAACCTGTTCTTTCGCAGACATGCCGGATGAAAACTGATAACACTCCATAATGCGGTGCATTGCCGTACCGCGCAGTGCTCCAAGATTGACCTCCTCGCTTTCCTGCTCTATTTTTCTTGCAAATGCAGGCACATATGGCACAACCTTTTCCGATTTAAAAACAGGGACGGACTCTTCTTCTTTTTCAAATGCCTCCCGCATGGCGCGATGCTTTAACTCTGACACGGAATATTTATTTTTCCTGAGTACATCATTTTCATATGCATAATGTCTGTGAAAACGCTCCGAAAACTGCTGCACCTTTTTTTCATCAGCCTGCGCAGCCTTTTCCATACAGGCAGACCGGTTCCAGTCATCTTTGATCTGCATTTTCAATTCTTCCTGCACCAGTTCTGCCGCCGCGATCAGGCGTATCTGATATTTATCCTTATAAGATGCAACTGCGGGTAAGATCCAGTCTAAATAACCTGCCGCACTCTCACGCCCCAGATAGGATAAAAGCTCCTCCGGAAACGCTTTTGCATAAGCGATTGTCTCTTCTGCTTTTTTGAGACTTCCGGTTATGATCAGTTTTTCTTTCGCCCTTGTAAGTGCCACATAAAGAACACGCAGCTCCTCACCTAAGTTTTCCATATCAATCTGCTTTGCGATCGCACGCTTTGCGATCGTCACGGATTTTACACGTTTTTTTCCATCCATATAGTCTAAACCGATACCAAGTTCCGGATGTAAGACCAGACGGCTTCTCGTATCCTGCCGGTTAAAATTTTTCCCCATTCCGGCAACAAATACGACCGGAAATTCGAGTCCTTTGCTTTTATGGATACTCATAATGCGCACCACGTTTTCATTTTCTCCGATCAGATCCGCCTCACCGAAATCCACATCATATTTCTGCAGTTCATCAATATAGCGCACAAAATGAAACAGCCCCTTGTAACTGGTATTTTCATAAGCGATCGCCTTTTCCACAAGCATCAGAAGATTGGCACGGCGCCTGTCTCCGGCAGGCATGGCAGTGGCATAATCCCCATACCCTGTCTCTTTTAGCAGCAATTCAATTAATTCATGAATCGGTGTATCCGGCACAAGCCGGCGCAGTTTTTCGTAAGTAGTATAAAACCGGTACAGCTTTTCCTCCGAAGCATCCCGGTTCTGCCCCGGCTGCTCCTCTTCTTCCTGTTTTAAACGCTCACATTCTTCCAAAACACATTCATAAAACCGTACTTCATTGTCTTTCAAACGCAGTTTTGCAAGTTCTTCATCCGAAAGTCCCCCGATCGGTGAACGAAGCACTGCCGTAAGTGGAATATCCTGTCTCGGATTATCTAAAATACGCAGCATGGAAAGTACTGTCTGCACCTCCACAGTGCTGAAATATCCTGTTGAGGAAACCGTATGCGCCGGAATACCCGCATCATTTAACACAGCCGCAAAACGGTCTGCATACCCGCTTAAGCTGCGCAGCAGAATGACCATATCCGAATACTGCACCGGGCGCAGTTCTCCGGTCGCTTTATCGGTCACAAGCTGCGTTTCCATAAGCTCTTTGATCCGCTTTGCGATCATCCTTGCTTCTAACAGCTTCTTATCATCTGCTGCCGAATCCTCTAACAGTTCATCATCCCCGTCTGCCAGTAAGATCTCTGGCGTAAACATATCCGGTTCTTCTTTATAAGAAGCTCCCGGATAAAGAGCTGCATCCGCATCATATTCCACATTTCCAAGATCACGCTTCATGATACGGTAAAAAATATCATTGGAAAATTCAAGTACCTCGTTTCTGCTCCGGAAATTTTTATGCAGGTCAATGCGCTGCATCTTTGCATCCGAAAGACTGTAAGTATCATATTTTCCCATAAAAAGTTCCGGTCTTGCCAGACGGAAACGATAGATACTCTGCTTGACATCCCCGACCATAAAAAGGTTGTACTCGCCACGTTCTTCCCTAGAAATTGCCCGCAGGATCGTCTCCTGCACCTCATTGCTGTCCTGATACTCGTCGATCATGATCTCTTTGAAATTATCCCGGAACTCCTCCGCGGTCTTTTTGACCTTTCCGGTCTCTTCATCCACAAATATGTTTAGCGCAAAATGCTCTAAATCATGGAAATCCACCAGATTTTTACGTCGTTTTTCCGCTGTAAATGCCTCATCAAATTGCAATGTCAGACGGACTAATTCAGCCGCCATCGGTGCTGTTTTTTTCATCTGCTCCGCCATGATCTCCGGTGATGTAAAGAAATACTGGCGGTTTATTTTTTTGACCGCATCTTTTCCCATATCACGAAGTTTTTTGACAAGTTCTAATTTTTCTTCATTCCCTTCAAATCCACGGGAAGATGCTAACCTGTCATAAGATAAATTGCGGTAGTTCTGATAAAATGCTGCAAAACTCTCACTCTCTGCAATCTCCTGATATTTTTTCAGGTCACTCTCTAATGCTTTCGCATACATATCAGGTCCGTCATCATCCTGTGTCAGTTCATAACCACGCTTTGCAAGTGCGACAAGATCATTTGTTACCAGTTTTAAATTCTGAAGAAAAGACTGCATAAAGGATGCACTTTCCAAAGATGCCGCATCCTCTGTATCATACCCTTCTGCCGCCGCAAGGAGCCATTTTTTCGGCCACGGATAGCTTCTCGAAAACTCATAAAGCTGTAAGATCATGCCGGAGAGTGCCGCATCATTTCTGCCGGACGCATATCCATCCACAAATGCTAAAAATTCCGGTGTGCTCACCTCATAATTTTTCAACAGAACCTTTGCGAGTACATCCTCTTTTAACAGCTTTAACTCACCTTCATCCCCGATCCTGAAATTCGGTTCAAGATCGATCTCATGAAAATGATTGCGGATCACATACAGACAAAAGCTGTCAATCGTGGTGATCTGGGCATTGTGCAAAAGAGAAAGCTGACGCTGCAGATGCTCATCATCCGGCTGATCTTTTAAGGCATTTTCCAGTGCATTTCCGATTCGCTCGCGCATCTCCGCAGCTGCCGCATTGGTAAATGTCACGATCAAAAGGCGGTCAATATCTACCGGACGCTCTTTGTCTGTAATGATCTTTATGATCCTTTCCACAAGCACTGCTGTCTTGCCTGAGCCTGCTGCCGCGGAAACTAATATATTTCTGTCTCTCAGTTCAATGACCTTTTTCTGGTCATCCGTCCATGTCATTCCCATGTTAATCTTCTACCTCTTCCCGGATATGTGCAAGGATCTCCTCACTGCTGTCAAACTTTTCAAACTGCTGATAGGAAAATCCCGGCATCCGCACATCAAATCCACAGATCGTGTGGTATGGACAATAATCACATCCGCTTCTGTCACCTAACAGATATGGCTTTACTGACACATTTCCTGCAAAGATTTCTTTTCCTACATGCTCGATCTTCTTGCGCACATAGTCAGACATCAGTCCAAATTCATAGGCGCTCGCCGTCTTAGAAGCTGCCTTTAAGGAACCATCTGCCTTTAATGCCACCGGGATCACTGACGATGTGCCTGTAAAATCCGTATCCATCGCGCCGTAAATTTCCGGGTCTTCATTGACCAGACCGCCTACTTTCAACTGTTCTAAGATACTCCGCCTGATCTCCTCTTCAGACTCCCCTCCATCTGAATCCACCATTGGGTCTGTAATGTGATAGTAAAAAATTCCAGCCGGTTCTGTGTCTTTCCCCTTATATATTTTCTTAGTGAGCTCTAATGCCACGTTCATATAGACGACGAGCTGTAGCTGCAGTCCATAATAAAAATTCAACAGTGAAAAACTTGTATTGCCGGATTTATAATCAATGATCTTTACATAAACTTTGTCATCCGTCTCATAAGTATCAATACGGTCGATCCTGCCGCGCAGACGCATTTTCTCATCCTCACCTAATTGAAACTGCACCGCATCTAACCGTTCGGCGCGTGAAAATGATACTTCAAACCCGCTCGGCACAAATTTCCCTTTCCGTACCTGTAACATCAATGCCCATATCGTCCGTTTTGCCGTTGTCTCCATCCGTTTTAACAGATAGCTGTTTCTTGCATCCTCAAACACATCCCCGATCCCGCTTCCTGCGATCGCATCTTCCATACTCTGGGAAAGCAGGGCATCCTGTGCTTCTTGTGGAATATCAAACCACGTATATTCGGACATCTCGATCCCTTTTGCAAAACGCTCTAACACATCATGATAAATATTTCCCATGTCCACGCTTGCAAACTGCTGCAGTTCACGTTCTCTTAATCTAAGACCATAGCTTAGATAATGTGCAAATGCACAGGCTGCAAACTGCTCAAGTCTTGTCACGCTGTTATCTAACGTATTTCCATACAGAGCCTTCGTGACAGCCTTGCTGATCGCATCATCCTGATGCACACCAAACGCTGCATCAAAAAGCTGCAATGCCTTCTCCCTGTCTCCCTCATCCGATAAATACCATGCCAGAAGTGCCGTCCATGCTTCTTCATCTTCCACCGGCTTGTTTAATCCTTCCATCAGAAACGGCAGGGCACTCTCTGCAGTCAGAACGCCCTCTAACGTCTCCTCCTCGGATGGTTCTTCCACCACAAGCTGAGGAAATAATTTTAAGAGTGTTCCGATCAGATAAGAACGGCGCAGTGCTTTTCCATCCGAATTTACACGGCAGAATGTCACATAAAGCCGTTCGGACGGTTTTGTCATGTTTAAGTACAGGTAAAACTTCTGGATAAATACTTTTTCCCTTGCCCCCGGTGCCAGTTCCAGATGATATTCTGCCATCTTCTCACGCTCAAACTGTGAGATAATACCACCCTGATTTCCTGCTTTCGGAACAACTCCGTCATTGACACCGACAAAAAATAAAATCTTTATATGATTTAATCTTGTCCGCTCAATGTCTCCGACCGTTACAGTATCATTTCCCGGCGGGATAATACCAACCTTTGCCGCCTCAAATCCGGCATCTAAGATATCACTGTATTCCCGGATCGTCATCGTCTCATCGCCCAGCAGGGATGTCACTTTATCAAGCAGATCCATCACGATCTTATAGATCTGGTCGTATTCTTTTGCCCTCGCCTGATTCCCATTTTTCTCAAAAAACTCTCCGCGTTCTTTTAGGAGCTGCTCCATGTCAAGACGCCGGATCAGGCTGTATAATTCAAATGTCTGTGTACTGACGGTGTTTTCCTTTCCGCGAAAAGCCATAAGAAGCGGTTTAAAGTTCTCATAAACCGCCTCGCGGATCTCATTTAACCGCTCCATATCTTCTAATGTTCCATCCGGCATCACAAATGTCCATGGCTTGCTCCAGCGGGATGCCCCACGGATTCCGCGCGCAAGCACATAGTTTTCCAGACGGTCGATCTCCTGTTCCGTAAGTCTGTGAATTGTCTGCTCTTTACATTGTGCAGACTTTTCACCGGTTTCTCCATCCAATTCCAGTTCCATGGATGATAGTTTCCCCTGTGGTATTATTTTTTCAGCAAGACCGCATCTTAAAAACCGGAAAACGCTTTCATACGAAAAATCATATTCGATCATCTCTAAGATTGCACGGATGCACTCAATAAACGGATGAAACAGGATATTTTTTGTCTGATCGATAAAGTATGGAATATGGTACTGTTCAAAGATTTCCGGCACATAATTGCCATATTGCTGCACATCTCCTGTGACCACCGCAATATCACGGTAACGGTACCCCTGCTCCCTTGTCAGGCGCACGATCTCGCAGGCGGCAAATTTTAATTCTTCCCTTGGATTCTTCAGGGATGTGATACGGATATCCGGTGTCTCTTCCAACTGGCTGTCTGTTAATTTTTCATGGTTTTCATTGCTTCTCATTGCTTTTTCCGACACTTTATATCTGTAACTTCCTGCTCCCGGACGGAATAGATTCTGCTCCATGAAATAAAGATCCGGTGCACCGGCATAACGTCTCTTTTCTCCAGTTGGAAGCACGATCGGCTCCTCGACCGGAACTTTACATAATTCTGCCACTTTAAGCAGGGATGCCACCGTTTTTTTACTCATGGCAAAAAGTTCATGCACACCTCTGCACTGATAAAAATCTTCCCTGACATCCATTGTGACAGAGACACTGACCTTCTTTGCCAGTACGAGCAGTTTTTCCATCAGACGGTTCTGGATCGGCGTAAACCCCGTAAACTCGTCTAATACGATCACACTGCCGCAAAGCAGCTTAGACTCTTCTGCCACATCATAGAGAAGCTCTAACACTTCCTCTGCTGTGATATATCTGCCTTTCAAATACTCCGTAAATCCCTGATACATGGTAAGAACATCCTGCATTTTTAAGCGCAGTCCCTCTCCAAGCGGCTCTTTTTCCAGAAATTCTGCTAACGCATCCGGGCGTATATTATACTGCATCAGTTCTGAGATCAGGGATTTTACCTCACCGACATATCCCATCTTATTCATATTTGCACCAAGCACGTTAAGTTCTGCTTTTTTCTGTTCTGCTACCTTGCGCAGGACGAGATTTTTGCCAGTCTCTTCCAGCACGACCACATTTTGTTTTCCAAGGTCGTCAAATACGCGGTATGCCAGTCTCGCAAAGCTGAGCACATCCACGTTCATGATCGCGTGCTGTTTTTGTCTTTCAACCAGTTCCCGCTGTGTCTGCATGGTAAACTGCTCCGGCACTATGATCAAAAACTGCTGCTCTTTATTCTCTTTTGCCTGTTTCAGCACGGAATCATACAGAAAATCTGACTTTCCGCTGCCAGAATTGCCAAATATAAATTGTAGGGACATACATTTTACTCCTGAAAATTCATTCTGTAAAATATTGTATCACACATTATTTCTTTTGAAAAATGTTATCCTGCGGGTTGGAGTCAAATAGTGCATTTAAACTTCTTGATTGACAAATTGCACAAAGCCGTGCCTGTTTTGTTCCGTTGTCCGAAAAGCAGTCTCGACTTTGTGCAATTTGTCAGCCGTTATGTTGTGAATACACTATTCGACTCAAACATCGTAAGGATTCGGGTGTCAAAAGGTGGTTTTCAAATTTTTCACACCCGAATCCTGTAATAAAAGAAATGCCGTCAAAAACATCAGCAATTACCACAGGCATTCCGATATCTGCGACCAGATAATATACCATAAACGGCACCAGTATGTCATTGAGACCATTCCCGCAATCATTGCCCTCTTTTTCTTCTCTCTTTCCATTTCCTGCCCCTTTCTGCTCTGTCATTCTATTTTGCATGTTAGTCTATTCTAACTTTTTTGTCAATTCAGGAAATTTCCACTGTCATATCATGTATCAGAGAGAATTTGCACCTGCCAGGTTAATTGCCCTTTGCTGGACGCACAACTGAAAGTTATGAAGCAGTCCAATGATATGCAATTCTTGGTGTTCCATTTTTAACATATATAATACCGCATTTCATAAAACCATTCTTTTCCATCAGCTTTTGCATGATTTGATTATCCGCATGGGTATCTGCCCTGATATTTTGAGAAATATTTTTACAATAATTTAAAACACACTGAAACAAACCATGCACCTGACCATCCCCAGCAAGTCTGTGAATAGTAAGATAAGGCTCTTCATTCAGCCAATTCCCATTCTCAATATGCTTATAAGCAGGTTCTGCACCTTTAAACAATGCAAATACCCCATGTCTCCCATCTTTGTCATATATTACCCTGCATACATTCTGACAAATATCAGATTTTATTAGCTCTGCATCCGGATAAAAATGCCCTCATTGTGCAGGATTTCCGGACTTTATCATATAATCCTGTGCATATTTATAAATTTTCATAATCTGTTCAAAATCTGCCATATCAGCATTTTTCACATTCAGCATATATTTTATTCACCTCCGCAACCGCCGATTTACGAGTTTCATGATTCTTTGTCTGTTATATCGCTGAATCATTACAAACAACATATCAAACAATGCTGTCAAAATGCAAACGGAAAATTGACCTCCTCTCCTGCAGAAAAAACAGCCTCTCCTGATGTCTCTGTAACCTTAAAACTTGCGCCATCCCATCCGTTGATTTTGATGGTTCCTTTTACACTTCCGTCATCTGATGTGAAAGCCAGCTCCCCGTTTCCATTGTCAACAAATGTTCCTTTTGTTTCTCCCTCTCTGTAAATGGAGATAAGCGCTTCATCCTCTCCTTCCAGCCCCTGTCTGGTGATCAGGGAACTGTATACGCTGCCAGTCCCCTGATTGTCCACAAACAGACCGTACTTTGCTGATTTTTCCGGCATAACAAAGGATTCCCCCTTTATCTTTGCCAGCTCATTTGCAATAACATAAGCCCTGTTCTTCGTGATCTCCTCCAGATAAGAATTCTGAAGAAGCGGATACATACTGCCGTTTTCTTCGTAAGATCCAATGTGAAGCAAGGTCACTTCTTCCTTCATAGCGATCCAGTTTCTCTGTTCTGCAAGGATCTTCTCCTTTGTCTGCGGATCTGCCAGATCACTGAATCTGCTCCAAAGGTTATTTAATTCCGTATCCCATATGTCGAAAAACCATCTGGATGACAGATTCATTTCTGTCTGTGTCTGGGCTGCCTGCGCCAGCGGCGTATATTTCTTTACGATGTTCTCAATATTCTCCAATTCGTCCTGCAGTGATGCGGAACCTGATACCACATTGTCAACATCCGCTTTGATGTCCTCCGAATAGTCATAAGTAAAATCCGTTTCTTCATTTAATACGACGTCATTGTATTCTGTACTTTCTGTATTTTCTGTGCTTTCTGTGTCTTCTGTGCTTTCTGTGTCTTCTGTGCTTTCTGTGTCTTCTGTGTTTTCAAAACTGACCGAATCTTCCACCTGGGAAGATTCGCTTTCTATTCCTGTATTATTATTTTTTACTCCTTCTTTGCCACATCCGGCACAAAGTCCGGTCATTAATATTAATATCATGCTGTAAATTCTTTTTTTCATGTGTTTATACTCTCTACTTTCTGATTCATTGGGTGTTCTTTCCAGTTTTCTCTATCAGCAATTATAAATGAACATGAGAAAAAATACCAGCGGCCCCGTGAAACTTTGCATAAATAAAAAAGCAATACCTGAATTTAAAATAAACTCAAATACTGCTCATGAAACATCTAATATTGTATCTTTTTAGCCGAGGTATAACATTTCTCTCTATATTTAACCAAACTTGAAGTTACACTGCCATTTCCCATAATAATGATGAAACAAAAGGTTGAAACAAGAACATAATAACTACGACAGAACTGCATATTACATAAAAGTCATTCATTTTTGAATTTAGCAATACTCTTTTTTTTAACTACCTGTTATCCAGCGTGCAATAAAATATCTGATTATAGTCCCAACCGTATTTGTAATAATATCGTTTATATCTGTGGTTTTAAAGGTAATAATGTGATGTATTAAGAACAGATGAAGATTTGTTTAAATCTTACCGAACGGACAGCGTCAAATAACTTCCCATCTGACTGATCACTTTCAAATATCAGAATAATTTATCTCATTTTCCATATTAAAATTCCAAACTATCCACATTTAACAGAAAATACTTCATACCCATAATTACAAAGTGCTTAACTTTACATTTCCATTTCTTCTATCTCTTTTAACATAAATTCTTCGAGTTTCTTCTTGTCAGGCAAATGTAACATATACGTTGAAACAAATAACTGGTTATCCATTCCAGATAAGGCATATTCTACCATCTGAGAACCTTTATCTGTACAAAGCAGTATTCCTACTGGAGGATTATCTCCCTCTATCATCTCATTTTTCTTATAATATCCTACATAAGCATTAAGCTGCCCTCTATTTTCTCACTCCGGTTCCTGTAACAGCCGGTGCAGCAGATGCTCCCTGTTATTGATAAACATTTCCGTCACGATATAGCTGTCCGTCTCCTCATATTCACAGTGTCTTATTTTCCCGCTGTCAAACTGATAGATCTCCGTATCTGGAGTTCCAAGCAGGATCGGCGAATGTGTCACAATGATAAACTGTGCCCCCGCTTTCGCACACCGGTAAATATCCATGAGCAGTGTCAGCTGCCTTTGTGGTGACAGTGCCGCCTCCGGTTCATCAAAAATATAAATACCATCCGGTCTCATATATTTTTGTGCGATCGCTAAAAAACTCTCCCCATGGGATTTTTCATGATATCTTTCAGATGGATGCGCAATATCTGCATATTCTGTCTCTTTGGTCGCCACATTGTAAAAACTTTCTGCCCTCAGAAAATATCCCGACTTTGGTCTGCGGATGCTCTTTATGACTCTTACCGCATTGCATAATTCTGAATGGGAATCATATGTAGAAAAGACATAATTCTTTGTTCCGCCTTCGGGATTAAACCCATACGCAACGGCGATTGCTTCTAACAATGTCGACTTTCCGCTGCCATTTTCCCCTCTTTCGTATATATGGATTATACCCCATTTTCACCTGAAACCACCAGCACATCTTTGCCCTGAAATGCAAATCCGAGTTTATAGATTTGTCCCCGTCCGATGCCTGCCGCGATCAGATCCGCCTCATAATTTTTCTCTTCGATCTGCTTTAATGCATTCGCGGCTGTCTGCTCTAAACTCCGTTCTTTTTTCGCATCAAACACTTTGAACTCCATGATAAATGCATCCTTATTTCTCTCTAACGGATACATTGCGATATCATACCTCCCCTGTCCGCTTTCCCTGTTTGATACGATCCGGTATTGATCTCGCAGAGATACGATGAGTCCTAACACCAGTCCACGATAAAAATTTTCCGGTGCACGCTCCGGGGGACATTTTCCAACATCAAAATAACTCATGGAAGTGTATGCAATATCCAGCAAAATATCATTCAGATCTTCCATGCGGTGTGAGAGCAGTGCTTTTGTAAAATCATTATAAACGGCATTTCCATTTTCAAACATCGCAAGGATTTCATAGCGGAACATTCCCATCACTTCCCGGTTTGTGACCGACATATCGCACCATGTGCTCTCTCCCTGCTTTCCAACATTTTCCGCTTTAATATAGCCATCTGCCAGAAAAAGTGACCAAAAACTGTTCTCGTCACCGTCAAGATATTGAAACGTGATATTTTCATTGATCTCTTTATGAATGATTTCCCCTGCCATAAGCTGTTCAATCTCATGTTTGCTACGCACAGGATGTCTGCGGATGATCTCCCCGATCAGTTTGTTACTGCTGGTATTGATCCAGTAGGACTGCAATTCCCCGGACCTCATATAATTACAGATGGACCACGGATTATACATATCTTTTTGTTTTCCAAAAATAAATCCATCATACATTTCTTTCACATCATGCATCGTATCCATGTTCTGGCACTTTAATGCATCCATTACTTCCTGTTCCGTAAAACCGAAGCAATCACTGTAAGCCTCGCAGGTAACCGTATCCGTTTCAAGGTTATTCAGATCCGAAAACAGCGAATTTTTTGAAACCTTCGTCACTCCGGTAATCAAAGCCCTCGCATAGTAAGGATTTTCCTTAAATGTACTGTGAAATAACTGACGACAGGTACCGATCATCTCACTCCAGTACCCATCCGTATATGCTTCAAGCAGAGGTGTATCATATTCATCCCCTAAAATGACCGGCAGGATCTGGTAGTGCAGATAGACGAGACGGCACAGCCTCTGTATTGCAATTTCAATCCTTCCGGTATCTCCCGCACGGAACAGTTCTCTCAGACTCTTATATTCCTTTAGATCCTCCGCTTCCAGTCTGGTGCTTTTCAGCAGATATCTGTGTGCTTCATACATATTATAAAAACTGTCTGCAATTCCTTTTACCGCCTGTTTATAGTCTGCTCCCTTACAGTTCCCAAAACTGATGGAAATAACAGGAACCATTCCAAACAGTTTTCGGATCTCTTTATCCCCCAGACCCTTAACTTTTCAAAATATTCCGGATGGTCTGCAAATCTCGGATCAAAAAAAGTCTCAACTGTACTAAGAAGTGTCGTCTTGCCAAATCTTCTTGGTCTCGTGATCAGCGTGACTTTTGCATCCCTGTAAACCCATTCTGCAATAAAATGTGTCTTATCCACATAAAACTGTCTGCCACATGCAAAATCTTTAAAATCCTGATATCCGCACCCGGCTCCCGCATTCAGATATGGATTTCGTTTTAAAATATTCTGCAGTCCATCCACATACGCAAGCAGCCGCTTTTTCTCTTCCGAAAGCTTTCCCCGTTCTTCAAACTCTGCCAGTACCTGTTCCCGCTGTGATAGCTTAACATAACAGCTGACTGACTTTCCCTCCACTGTCCGCTGGATATACGGCTGTTTTTTACCGTTAATATTCTTATAAGTCAGTGTTCCCTTCGGCAGTTGTTCTAACCGGTTATCTATCTCTCTGATACGATCTTTCGGATTTCGTATTCTATTCCTCCATCTGCAATCTCATACTCCTATGCATCAAAAATGGTTATGTATGGTTATATCCATAATATAACCATACATAACCATTGTCAATTCGTATCAATCAGTTTTCTTTCAATGTTTCCCTGCAAGCCCCTCCTGCAGCGCATCTAACACACTCTCCATATGGATCGGCTTTGCGATATAACCATCCATACCTACCTCAAGTGCACGCTTGCGATCCTCCTCAAACGCATTGGCAGTCATCGCGATCTCTGCATTCAGATCATTATCCTCCGCCAGAAGAATCTTTTTATCTGCAAGTACTTCCCTGACGTCATCCCTGCGCTGTCGTCTGCGGCTCTCTTCGATCTGTTTTTCACTTGCAATGGAAAGCGGCAGATCCACCGTAGTCTTTGTCCCACCCCCCTCCTTGCTCTCCACCCGGATCGTACCGCCCATCAGGTCAACTAAAGCTTTTACGATCGGCATGCCAAGTCCGGTTCCGACAACTTTGGTCTCAGTGCTTGTCCTCTCCCGGGCAAATTCTTCAAATAGATGTGGCACTGTTTTATACATCATCTTTTATTCATGCTGACAGATCTACGTCTGAGCATACTGCCTGTTACTTCACAGAAAAACAATACTTTGTCTGAGAATGATAAGTTTCTCCCACATGTAAAACCGGGGATTTAAAATTCGGTTCATTCACTGCATTCGGAAAATACTGTGTTTCCAGACAGAATGCGTGGCGAGAATCATAGGATGCACCGCCTTTTCCTGTCTGTTTCCCAATGAAATTTCCAGCATACAACTGGATACCGACACAGTCCGTATAGACATCCATGCAGATACCGGATTCCTCTGATCTTGCGCGGGCTGCAAGCTGCATTGTCCCATCAGCCTTATCTAAGACAAAATTATGGTCATAGCCGCCGACAAACTTAAGCTGTTCAAAGTCTGCGCTGATATCCTGACCGATCTTTTTCATCTTACGGAAATCCATCGGTGTTCCGGCAACCTTTTCCACATCACCGGTCGGGATCGCCTCTCCATCTTTTACCGGAGTATAATAGGAAGCTAAAATTTCAAGTTCCTGATCTTCCATGCTGCCGGAATCATGACCATTCAGATTAAAATAAGCGTGATTTGTAAAGTTTGCAACCGTATTCTGATCCGCAACTGCCTCATATGTGATTGCAAGTGCATTGTCCTCCGTTACTGCATAAGTAACTTTCGCAGTCATATTTCCCGGAAAATCCTGTTCTAAGTCCTTACTCAGATAGGAAAACGTGATCTCATTTTCCTTCTGCTGTTCCACACTCCAGATGACAGTGTTAAAACCGTTTTTCCCACTGTGCAGGTTATTTCCGTTGTCATTTTTTTCAAGCGGATACTCTTTGCCATCTAAAACAACTTTTGCTCCGCCGATACGATTTGCATTACGACCGATCACTGCTCCAAAATAACACGTATGTTCCTGATACTCCTCTGGTGTATCATACCCTAACACTACATCCCGTTTTGCACCGTTTTGATCCGGCACAAGCACAGATATGATCGTTGCCCCAAGATCTGTCACAGAAACTTCCATACCATTTTCATTTTTCAACAGATATTTCGTAACAACTTTTCCTTCTTTTGTCTTTCCAAACTCGACACTGTTCATGCTATTTTAATCCTCATTTCCTGACAGCTTTATTTCTGTCATTTTTAATTCTGACCGTAGTATGCATTTGCGCCATGTTTGCGGTAAAAATGCTTTTCTTTGATACAATCCGGTGCCGGAAGTACTTTCGGATTCAAAAGTTCTGTATTCTTTGCCATCTTCGCAACTTCCTCTAACACAACTGCATTGTGTACTGCCTCTGCCGCATCTTTTCCCCAGGTAAACGGTCCATGATTCTTGCAGAGTACCGCCGGCGTATACATCGGTTTGATGCCTCTTGTCTCAAAGGTCTCGATAATGACTAACCCAGTGTTTTTCTCGTAAGCTTCCTCGATCTCCTCCGGTGTAAGATTTCTTGCGCACGGAATCGGGCCAAAAAAGTAATCTGCGTGCGTGGTTCCATAGAGAGGAATGTCTCTTCCTGCCTGCGCCCATGCCACAGCCTCCGGAGAATGTGTGTGCACGATTCCACCGATCTCCTCATATTTTTTATAAAGTTCAATATGCGTTGCCGTATCGGATGACGGTTTGTATCTTCCCTCGATCTTATTGCCATTTAAATCCATGACAACCATATCATCCGGAGATAATGCATCATAATCCACACCACTTGGCTTGATCACGAAATATCCGCTTTCCCTGTCGATTCCGCTGACATTTCCCCATGTATAGGTGATCAGTCCGCGGCGCGGCAGTTCCATATTCGCCTCATAGACCTGTTTTTTTAATTCCTCTAACATGCTTTCTGTTCCTCCATAATACGTTTTGCAATGCCCTCTGCATCCAGTTCATATTTATGAAGCAGTTCTTTCGCAGGACCTGACTCTCCGAATACATCATTTACACCGATCCTCGTTATCTTAGTAGGACATTTTTCACCGAGCAGCTCTGCAACTGCACTGCCAAGTCCTCCAATGATAGAGTGTTCTTCCACCGTATACACACGTCCTGTCTGTTTTGCTGCTTTTAAGACCAGTTCTTCATCTAATGGTTTGATCGTATGGATATTGATGACCTGTGCATCAATACCATTCTCTGCCAGAGTTTCTGCTGCTTTTAATGTTTCTGATACGCAAAGCCCTGTCGCAAAGATCGTAATGTCTTTTCCTTTGCGGAGTTCCACACCTTTACCGATCTCAAACTTATATTCCGGATTGTCATTGATGACCGGAACTGCCAGACGTCCAAAACGCATATAAACAGGACCTACATATTCATAAGCCGCACGTACAGCAGCCTTTGCTTCCACGTCATCACTTGGATTGATAATGACCATGCCGGGAATCTCACGCATCAGACCGATATCCTCGTTACACTGATGTGTCGCTCCATCCTCACCTACTGAGATACCTGCATGTGTTGCACCGATCTTTACATTCAGATGCGGATAACCAATGGAGTTGCGCACCTGCTCATAGGCACGTCCTGCCGCAAACATGGCAAATGTGCTGACAAACGGCACTTTTCCACATGTAGAAAGTCCTGCTGCAATACCTGTCATATTTGCTTCTGCGATACCACAGTCAATATGACGCTCTGGAAATGCTTTTTTAAAAATACCTGTCTTGGTAGCTGCAGCGAGATCAGCATCAAGTACAACCAGATTTTCTTTTTCTTTTCCAAGTTCAGCTAATGCGTTACCATAACTTTCTCTGGTCGCGATCATCTTTACTTCTGACATAATGCTTCACCCGCCTTTCCTAATTCTTCCATTGCAATCGCATATTCCTCATCGTTAGGTGCCTTTCCATGCCAGCCTACCTGACCTTCCATGTAAGAAACACCCTTACCTTTTAAGGTGTGTGCAATGATCGCTGTCGGCATGCCTTTGGTTTCCTTTGCCTCTTTAAATGCTTCTGCAAGCTGTGCAAAATCATTTCCGTCTGCAACCTGGATCACCTGAAAATTGAAAGCCTCAAACTTTTTGTCAATTGGGTCCGGTGAACATACCTCATCAAGTGTTCCGTCAATCTGCATGTTATTATTATCAACGATCACTACCAGATTATCGAGTTTGCGGTGTCCGGCAAACATAGCTGCTTCCCATACCTGTCCTTCCTCAATCTCTCCGTCACCTAAAAGTGTGTAAACACGGTAATCTTTGTTGTCCATTTTCCCTGCAAGCGCCATTCCGACCGCGCAGGAGATTCCCTGCCCTAAAGAACCGGAAGACATATCCACACCCGGGATATGTTTCATATCCGGATGTCCCTGTAAATAGGAGCCTGTATGGCGCAGCGTCTCTAAATCTTTCACCGGAAAATATCCGCGGTTTGCCAGAGTGGAATAAAGTCCCGGTGCCGTATGTCCCTTCGATAAGACAAAACGGTCACGATCCTCTTTCTTCGGATCTTTCGGATCAATATTCATCTCTTCAAAATATAAATATGTAAAAATCTCTGTCGCTGAAAGCGATCCCCCCGGATGCCCGGATTTCGCAGCATGTGTCGCAGTTACAATGCCCTTGCGCACCTCGACTGCTGTCTGCTTTAATTCATCGATAGTCATTGATACCCTCCTGTAATTTTTTCATATACTCTGCGAAACTCATCTTGAATTATTTATACGTTGGAAGTATGGACAGATTTAATGAAGGCACGCTCTCGCTGCCTGTCGCTCGCAGCGGATACTAAGCGAGTAAAATACACCCGCTAAGTACCGGCGGCTCCCCAGCACCTTCTTATAAATCTGTCCATACTTCCAACTGCCTTGAGTCATCAATGAGTTTCGCGGTGATTTGTATTAGTCACCGAATACAGCAAAGCCGTCTATATATATTTCAAAATTTTTTACTCTCCGAAGACGTCAGAGCGGTTTCTATAGTCTTTTTGTAAAACCTTAGTCACCAAAAACCGCAAAGCCGTCTATATATATATTTCAAAATTTTTTACTCTCCGAAGACGGCTTTATAGTCCTTCTGGAATTTTTCGATTCCGGCATCAGTCAACGGATGTTTTGTCATCTGGACGATTACGTTGTATGGTACAGTTGCGATATGTGCACCTGCCAATGCGCAGTCAGTTACGTGGATCGGGTTACGGATGGATGCAGCGATGATCTCTGTCTCAAGTCCATAGTTATCGAAGATCTGAACGATATCCTGGATCAGGTCGATGCCTGCCGTGCTGATATCATCTAATCTTCCAAGGAACGGAGAAACATAGGTTGCACCTGCTCTTGCTGCAAGGAGTGCCTGGTTTGCTGTAAAGATCAGTGTTACATTGGTTTTAATTCCCTCTGCTGAAAGAACTTTTACAGCTTTTAATCCTTCTACTGTCATCGGAATTTTTACAACCATGTTCGGATGGATTGCTGCGATCTCACGTCCCTCTTTGATCATACCTTCCGCATCAACTGTTGTAGCTTTTACTTCGCCGCTGATCGGTCCGTCTACGATTGATGTGATCTCTTTGATTACTTCATTGAAATCTCTTCCCTCTTTTGCGATCAAAGACGGGTTGGTGGTAACACCACAGATCACTCCCATATCATTTGCTTTACGGATATCCTCTACGTTTGCTGTGTCAATAAAAAATTTCATAATACACTTCTCCTTCTTTGTGTGCACGTGCACGTATTTTGTTTTCTATATGATAGTCTCTTTTATATAAAAATTCAACCGTATTTTAATGTTTTCATGATTTTGCACAACTTTTTTGCGTGCATGTGCACACTTTTCACAAAACAATTTTTTCATCATAAATATACACATGCATGTTATTGTTGTTTAACGGTAAAACAGTTCCCCAATCTGCAGATCACGTTTAAAATCACGGATCTTCGTATCTTTGTCAATATAAACAGCTTCAATTCCCATTGCATTTGCCCAGTCACCCATCTGCTCTGCAGTCAGATCGTAAGTAAATGCCGTATGATGTGCGCCGCCTGCAAGAATCCATGCCTCTGCACCGGTATAAAGATCCGGCTGTGGTGTCCAGAAATTAGTTGCTACAGGAAGTTTCGGCATTGGTTTTTCCACTTTTTTGCAGTCCACATCATTGATGATCAGACGGAAACGGTTGCCAAGATCGATCAGGGAAGTTGCAATACCTTTTCCTTCTTTGGATGTAAATACCAGTCTTGCAGGATCTTCTCTGTCACCCATGGAAAGCGGCTGACATTTGATACTGATCGGACCATCAGCGATTGACGGACAGATCTCTAACATATGTGCCTCTAAGATACCCTCTTTGCCTTTGACAAAGTTGTAAGTGTAATCCTCTAACATAGAAGTTCCCTTTGCATCTTTTTTGCCCTCGGTCATGATCTTCATCAGACGTACCATTGCAGCAACTTTCCAGTCCCCCTCCGCACCAAAACCATAACCTTTTTCCATCAGTCTCTGGATTGCAAGTCCCGGAAGCTGTTTTAAGGCACCAAGATCACCAAAGTGGGTTACGATCGCCTGATAATTCTTTTCGTCTAAGAAACGCTCAAAACCAAGTTCGATCTGTGCCTGAACGGCAACATGACGTCGAAATTCTTCCGGATCGCGTCCCTCTAACAAAATGTCATATTTATCGTAATATTCATCGACCAATGCATTGGTATCGGATTCAGATACTGCTGCAACGGACTCTGCGATCTCATTGACCGGATATGCATCGACTTCCCAGCCAAATTTCAACTGTGCTTCCACTTTATCGCCTTCAGTTACCGCAACATTTCTCATATTGTCAGCAACACGCATCACACGGATATGGCTGCTCTCGATCACGCCGACTGCCGTGCGCATCCAGGAAGCGATTTTTTCCTGTACTGCCGGATCAGACCAGTGTCCGACAACTACTTTACGTTCAATTCTCATACGGGTTACGATATGACCGTACTCTCTGTCACCATGTGCAGACTGGTTTTCATTCATGAAATCCATATCGATGGTATCATACGGGATTTCTTCATTGAACTGGGTATGTAAATGTAATAACGGCTTTCTGTATTCCTGTAATCCTAAGATCCAGGATTTTGCCGGCGAAAATGTGTGCATCCACGTGATCACACCTGCACATTCCTCATCCATATTTGCCTCGTTAAAAGTCTTTCGGATCAGTTCATTTGTGATCAGTGTCGGTTTCCAGACAACCTCATAAGGAAGTACCCCGGATTCATTTAATTTTGCAACAATGATCTTTGCATGCTCTGCCACGTGTTCTAAGCACTCATCCCCATATAGATCCTGTGATCCGGTACAAAACCAGAATTTGTAATTTTTTGTTTTTAACATGTGTAAATATCCTCCTGATATAATTTTTATAAGATCGGCATCGTCTCTACGGCTGCCTTTTCTGCTTCCAGTGTCTTTTTATAACTTTCAATATAAGCATCGAATCCTGCCACATCCAAAGGATCCGGTTCCATGACAGTTCCTGTTTCCCCGTTAAAGATCCGTTCAGATAAGTACTGCTCTAATGTTTCACCCTCTTTTTTGTGAACCATGTAAGATGCAAGCAGTGCCATGCCCCACGGACCACCCTCACCTGCAGTCTCCATAACCGCTACCGGTGCATCCATAGCCGCTGCAAGGATTCCCTGTCCGACTCCTTTTGTCTTAAACAGTCCTCCATGACCGTAAATACGGTCTACTTTTACTTTTTCCTCTTTTAACAGGATATCAAGACCGATCTTTAAAGTGGCAAGTGATGCATAAAGATTGCTTTTCATAAAGTTTGCCAGTGTAAAATGTGCGTCCGGTCTGCGCACGAAAAGCGGACGTCCTTCATTCAGACCGGTTACCGGTTCGCCGGAAAAATAATTGTAGGAAATCAGACCTCCGCAGTCTTTATCTCCCTCTAATGCTTTCCGGTAAAGTGTTCCAAACAATTCGTTCATGTCCGGTTTTAATCCGAATGCTTCCGCAAATTCTTTAAAAAGTCCAACCCATGCATTCAGATCCGATGTACAGTTGTTGCAGTGAACCATTGCAACAGTGTCTCCAGATGGCGTAGTCACCATATCCAGTTCCTCATGCACATTCTTTAAATCTTCCTCAAGAACAACCATTGCAAACACAGAGGTTCCGGCTGATACGTTTCCTGTGCGTACTGCAACGGAATTAGTTGCTGCCATACCGGTTCCGGCATCTCCCTCCGGCGGGCAGAGCGGAATGCCTGCGGAAAGATTACCGCTCTTATCTAATAATTTTGCCCCCTCAGCCGACAATGTTCCTGCTTTTTCTCCTGCAACCAGAACTTTTGGTAAAATATCACGAAGCTTCCACGGATATCCCTTCGGTGCCACAAGCGCATCAAATTTATCGATCATCGCCTGATTGTAATCTCTTGTCTTCGCGTCGATCGGGAACATACCGGATGCCTCCCCGACACCGAGTACTTTTTCGCCTGTCAGTTTCCAGTGAATATATCCGGCTAACGTTGTAAAATATGAAATACTGCTTACGTGTTCTTCTCCGTTTAAGATCGCCTGATATAAGTGTGCGATACTCCAGCGCTGCGGAATATTAAATGAAAACTCCTTTGTCAGTGCTGCAGCTGCCTCCCCCGTGATCGTGTTGCGCCAGGTACGGAATGGTACCAGCAGCTCCTCATCTTTATCAAATGCCATATAACCATGCATCATGCCGGAAAATCCGATCGCTGCGAGTGATTTGATCACTGTATCGTATTTTTCCTTTACATCCTCTGTTAATTTGCCATAACAGTCGGTAAGTCCCGTCCAGATATCGTCCAGACTGTATGTCCAGATTCCTTCCTCTAAACGGTTTTCCCAGTCATGTGCACCGGATGCGACCGGCTCCCCTGCCTCATTCACGAGAACCGCCTTGATCCTGGTTGAACCGAATTCAATCCCCAGTACCGCTTTTCCGGCTTCAATCGTCTGCTTTGCGTTACTCATTATCCCTTCTCCTTTCAGATATAAACCACTTCTTCTATACTTTCAGCATACAACTTGTATGCATGTGTTAACAAGTTGTTTTTTCTTAAAATACCACTTTATAAAATCTCTATAAATTCGCTTTGTTCCTGACCATGTATGGTATAATGTATTAAGCTATGAGCAGTGCCAGATAAGAAGGAACACTGCGGAATAAAATACAGACCAGCACGAACTAATCACAACGTAAAAAGAAAGAGATTTTCCCATGCCATCAGAACATAAAACAAATGAAACCATCAAATACAAACTTGCCACCGCAATGAAAGAATGCATGAAATCCGCCTCCGTAGAGAAGATCACCGTCACGGAGATTGTGGAGACCTGCGGCGTGACACGCCAGACCTTTTACCGGAATTTTAAGGATAAGTATGACCTTATCAACTGGTATTTTGATAAAATTTTACTGGAATCTTTCGAACATATGGGTGAAGGGAAAACTGTGTATGAAGGACTGGTAAATAAATTTCATTATATCCAGCAGGAAAAGCTCTTTTTTAAAGCAGCTTTTAAAAATGACGATCAGAATTGTCTGAGAGATCATGATTTTCAACTGATCTGTGCATTTTACGCCGAACAGCTTGAGACGCGCATGGCGTGCAGACTTTCCCGTCAGCTGCAGTTTCAGTTAGAAATGTACTGCCAGGGTTCCATTTATATGACCGTACAGTGGGTGCTTGGCTATCGCAAATGTTCTGCCGAAGAACTCGCACATGCCCTTGCATCTGCCATGCCGGAAGAACTGCAGACTGTATTTCATAAATACGGGTTGGTTTGATGCAGGAAAATGTTACATTCATAAACATTTCTGTTACAAAAAAACCTTCCAGGCAAAACAATTATGCCTGAAAGGTTTTCTTTTACTTATGACAATATACGAATCATAAAGCGTACATTCTATGATTTCACCGCTGCAATTACATCAGTTTCCGGAAAAGATTCTTCAGATCTTCCACACTGGCATCTTTCGGGTTACCTGGAGCACATGCATCTGCATGAGCAGATTCCGCAAGGAAATCAAGGTCTTCTTCTTTTAATGACTCAAGTTTTGTCGGGATTCCGACATCCACAGAAAGTTTCTGTACCGCATCAACTGCAGCTTTACGGTATTCTTCCACTGACATATCATCCACACCTTTGACTCCCATTGCACGGGCGATCTCACGGTATTTTTCTCCGGTACAGTCAGCGTTGTATTCCATAACGATCGGAAGCATCATCGCACATGCCACACCATGTGGTGTATCATAGACAGCACCTAAGGTATGTGCCATGGAATGAGCGATTCCAAGACCTACGTTAGAGAAGCCCATTCCGGCAATGTACTGTCCAAGTGCCATTCCCTCACGTCCCTCTTTCTTATTATCCACTGCATCACGCAGAGATCTTGAAATGATCTCGATTGCTTTCAGATGGAACATATCTGTCATTTCCCATGCAGCCTTAGTTGTATATCCCTCGATTGCATGTGTCAAGGCATCCATACCGGTGGAAGCTGTCAGTCCTTTTGGCATGGAGGACATCATATCCGGATCAACGATCGCGATCACCGGCATGTCGTGCGGATCAACACAGACAAATTTTCTCTTTCTCTCCACATCCGTGATAACGTAGTTGATTGTAACTTCTGCTGCTGTACCAGCGGTTGTAGGTACTGCAATGATCGGTACACATGGTTTTTTCGTAGGAGCAACGCCTTCAAGACTTCTGACATCCTCAAATTCCGGGTTCGCGATAATGATTCCGATCGCTTTGGAAGTATCCATGGAAGAGCCGCCTCCGATCGCGATCAGATAATCAGCACCTGCTTTCTTAAATGCCTCTACACCATGCTGTACGTTCTGGATCGTAGGATTTGCTTTGATATCAGAATAGATCTCATAAGCAAGTCCGTTTTTATCCAGAATATCTGTTACTTTTTTTGTGACACCAAATTTGATCAGGTCAGGATCTGAGCATACAAACGCTTTTTTGAATGCACGCGCTTTTGCCTCTGTTGCGATCTCCTCGATTGCTCCTGCTCCGTGATAAGATGTTTCGTTTAACATAATTCTGTTTGCCATAATAATCTTCTCCTTTTCCAATACTTATGATACTTTGATTGTAACAGGACGAAATCTTATTTGTAAGTGACAAAACAGTGAAATTGTAACAAAAAAAATAAAAATCCCGCCGGAACTTCCAGCAGGATTTTCATTTACTTATTTTCTGATCGGATTATACATTGATCTCAGCTTTTACTCCAAGCTCTGCTGCATTGGCATCTAAGATCGGTTTTACCACATTTGCGATAAACTTATCTACCTGGATCGGTGCACGTCCCACATATTTTGCCGGATCCATCGTTGACTGAAGTTCCTCTAATGTCAGGTTAAACTCTGGATCTGCTGCGATCAGTTCAAGCAGATTGTTGTCTTTTCCTTCTTCTTTGACAGTCTTGCCCGCCTGCATGGATAAAGTACGGATCTTCTCATGCAGCTCCTGACGGTTGCCGCCATTTTTTACAGCATCCATCATAATGTTTTCTGTTGCCATAAATGGAAGCTCTGCCATTAAATGTTTGGTGATGACTTTATCATATACGACTAATCCATCTACTACATTTAAGCACAGGTCTAAGATACCATCGATCGCAAGGAATCCTTCCGGAATGGAAAGTCTCTTGTTTGCGGAATCATCTAAGGTACGCTCAAACCACTGTGTTGCAGAGGTGATCGCCGGGTTTAATGCATCGATCATGACATAACGTGATAAAGATGCAATACGCTCAGAACGCATCGGGTTGCGTTTATATGCCATAGCGGAAGATCCGATCTGGTTCTTTTCAAACGGTTCTTCTACTTCTTTTAAGTGCTGTAACAGGCGGATATCATTTGACATCTTATGCGCACTTGCCGCAATGCCTGCAAGAATATTTGCAACTCTGGTATCTACTTTTCTGGAGTAAGTCTGTCCGGAAACTGCGTAACATTCTTTAAATCCCATCTTTGCAGCGATCATCGGATCGATCTTATCGATCGTCTCCTGATCTCCGTCAAACAGTTCTAAGAAACTTGCCTGTGTTCCGGTTGTTCCTTTTGAACCAAGCAGTTTCAAAGATCCCATGACATACTCAAGATCCTCAAGATCCATGATAAATTCCTGTGCCCACAGTGTCGCACGTTTTCCAACGGTCGTCGGCTGTGCAGGCTGGAAATGGGTAAATGCCAGTGTCGGCAGATTTTTATAGGTATCTGCAAATTTTGCAAGTTCTGCAATAACATTGACCAGTTTTTTATGAACTAATTCCAATGCTTCACGCATTAAAATAATATCTGTATTGTCTCCAACATAACAGGAAGTTGCTCCAAGATGGATGATTCCTGCCGCTTTCGGGCACTGCTGTCCGTATGCATATACATGACTCATAACATCATGGCGAACCAGTTTCTCACGCTCTCTTGCGACATCATAGTTAATGTCCTCGGCATGTGCCTTTAACTCGTCGATCTGCTCCTGTGTAATGACCGGCTTTCCATTCTCGGAAAGTCCTAACTCCATCTCTGTCTCAGCTAATGCGATCCATAATTTTCTCCATGTACGGAATTTTTTATCCTGTGAAAAAATATACTGCATCTCCTTGCTGGCATAACGCTCAGATAATGGACTTGTATATCTGTCTGTACTCATTTCTATTCTCCTTAATAGTGTTTAATTATCTCTCAAAATCTCCGCGGATGTCTTCTTTCGGCGGCTCCATCGGATAAGTACCGGTAAAGCATCCCTTACAGATGTTTAATCCGCCAACCATCTCCTCTAAACGCTCAATCCCAAGGTAACCAAGGGAATCTGCACCGATGATCTTACGGATATCTTCGATGGAACGGTTGTATGCGATCAACTGTTCCCGCTCCGGAATATCCGTTCCAAAATAGCACGGCCATAAAAATGGTGGTGAACTGATCCTTACATGTACTTCTGTCGCTCCTGCGTCACGCAGCATCTTTACGATACGGTCTGACGTTGTACCACGGACAATGGAATCATCGATCATGATGATACGTTTTCCATCTACCGCTTCTTTTAAAACATTTAATTTTACACGCACGCTTGACTCTCTGCTGCTCTGTTTCGGCTTGATGAAAGTTCTTCCGACATATCCGTTTTTCACAAATGCGGTGCCATATGGGATTCCCGACTGCAGGGAATAACCGAGTGCTGCCGCATTTCCGGATTCCGGAACACCGACAACAAGATCAGCATCCACCGGTGAATCCATGGCAAGGAAACGTCCTGCCTTGATCCTGGATGCATAAACGCTCACACCGTCAATGTGGCTGTCCGGTCTTGCAAAATAAATATATTCAAAAATACAGCGTGCTTCTTTTTCTTTTGGCAGTGCTAAGGAAAGATCCGACTGGATACCGCCCTCCGGTGTGATCGTAACGATCTCACCCGGCAATACATCACGGACATACTCTGCACCGATCGTATCTAATGCACACGTCTCGGATGCTAAAATATAGGCATTGTCACGTTTTCCGATACAAAGCGGTTTAAAACCATACGGATCACGCGCTCCGACTAATTTTCTCGGACTCATCACAACTAACGCAAATGCACCCTTTATCTTCTGACATGCACGTCCCACTGCCTCTTCCACACTGTTTGAATTTAAACGCTCACGGGCAATGTGATAGGCGATGACCTCAGAGTCGATCGTCGTCTGGAAAATTGCTCCGGTATACTCTAAATCCTTACGCAGTTCCATTGCATTGATCAGGTTTCCATTGTGGGCAAGCGCGAGTGTTCCCTTAACGTAATTAAGAACCAATGGCTGTGCATTCTCGCGGGTAGAAGCTCCTGCCGTCGAATAACGGACATGTCCGACACCGATATCGCCATGCATAGGCTCTAAATTATCCTGCGTAAATACCTCATTGACCAATCCCATCCCTTTGTATGAGGTTACTTTTCCCTTTGGCCCGTTTGTTTCACTGACTGCAATACCACAGCTCTCCTGTCCACGGTGCTGCAATGCAAAAAGACCATAATAAATCGTGGATGCAACGTCTCCGCCATCAAAATCGTACATTCCGAATACACCACATTCCTCATGCAGTCCGCTGTCGCCATTTGTCTGCCATGGTGTATCTTTCACAAATCCATTGTTGTCCATAAAATCCTCCTTGTTTTGCGAAGCAAAATCCGAGCCCCACAGCGAGGAGAGGATTTTCCTCCTTGTTTTTCGAAGAAAAATGCAATTTTACCATGTAAAATTTGCCCACTGGTGTTCAGAGGATTTTTCTACTATGCAAATTTCTTGCCTGTCAGAAGCTCATATGCCTCTTTGTATTTATTCACTGTCTTTTCGATGACATCATCCGGTAACAGGTAATCACTGTCCGGGTTGGCTTTTAACCAGTCTCTTACAAACTGTTTGTCAAAGGACGGCTGTCCCTGTCCCGGTTTGTAACCCTCTAATGGCCAGAATCTGGAGCTGTCCGGTGTAAGCATCTCATCTCCTAATACAACATTGCCATTCTCATCTAAACCAAATTCAAACTTGGTATCTGCAATGATGATACCTTTTGTCAGTGCATATTCGGCACATTTTTTATATAAAGCAATCGTATAATCTTTGATCTGTTCTGCGTAGGAAGCACCTTTTCCCGGATACTCTTTCTCTAAGATCTCCCTGCAGCGCTCAAATGAGATATTCTCATCATGCAGACCGATCTCAGCTTTTGTACTCGGTGTAAAGATCGGCTCAGGCAGTTTGTCGGACTCCTGTAATCCCTCCGGCAGTTTGATGCCGCATACGGTACCGTTTTCTTTATAGCTCTCCCAGCCGCTTCCTGTAATATATCCACGCACGATGCACTCGATCGGAAGCATCTCTAATTTTTTACACATCATACTGTTGCCGTCAAATCTCTCCTCATGGAAAAACTCCGGCATATCTTTCACATCAACAGAAATCATATGATTTGGAACGATATCTTTTGTCAGATCAAACCAGAATTTAGACATCTGAGTCAGAATCGCACCCTTTTTTGTGACTTTATTCTTCAAAATATGATCAAAAGCAGAAATTCTGTCTGTCGCTACAATGATCAGGCTGTCGCCGTTATCATATACTTCACGTACTTTTCCCTCTTTAACTGGCTGAAATACTTTGCTACTCATCCTCTTTGTCCTCTTTTCCGGTGTTATGAACACCATATCATTTTCTGATGTTACCCAAAAATTATAATACATAGTCTTTTGGAAAGTCAATGACTTTGCCCATATGCACCCGGATCTGCGATATAGAAAATTGTGTTCTTTTTATTAGTATTTTTGTATAATTTTTATTATATTATAAGTAATACTTATATTTTTATTTATATACTCTTATTCTCACAAAAAGAAGCAGCCACACCTTCTGATCATAGACCAGTTTTTGCGACTGCCTTCTTATTATAAATGATACATTTTTAAAGTTTTAACTGCTTTACTGCCACAACTGTGACACCTCTTTTTGTCTTTCTATATGACTTTCACATCTTTTTTATTATTTTTTGATCAGTAAAGATTTTCCGGTCATTTCTGCCGGCTGCTCCATTCCCATCAGCTCGATCATAGTCGGGATGATATCTGCAAGACATCCATCCTCTTTTAAGGTGTAGGAAGGATCTGCATTTACCAGGATAAATGGAACCGGGTTGGTTGTATGGGAAGTTAACGGCTCGCCTGTCTCATAGTTTACAAGCTGCTCTGCATTACCATGATCTGCGCAGATGAACATCTGTCCGTCTACTTCTTTTAATGCCTCAACTGCTTTTCCTACGCAGGTATCGACTGTCTCAACTGCTTTGATTGCTGCGTCTAAGATTCCGGTATGACCAACCATATCCGGGTTTGCAAAGTTGATGATGATGACATCATATTTTTCAGAACGGATCGCATCGCATAATTTATCGCAGACTTCCGGTGCACTCATCTCCGGCTGTAAATCATAGGTAGCTACTTTCGGGGATTTTACAAGGATACGGTCCTCACCTTTGTTTGGTTCCTCCACACCACCGTTGAAGAAGAATGTAACATGCGCATACTTCTCTGTCTCTGCGATTCTTGCCTGAGTCATATTGTGTGCTGCTAAATACTCACCAAACGTATTTTTCAGTTCTACTTTCTTAAATGCAACTTCTTTGTTCGGGATCGTCACGTCATACTCTGTGAAGCAGATGTATTTTACGTTCTTTCTTGCGCCACGGTCAAATCCGTCAAAATCATCCATACAGAATGTTCTTGTGATCTCACGCGCACGGTCAGGACGGAAGTTAAAGAAAATAACAGTATCGTTGTCTTTGATTGTTGCGATCGGTTTGCCGTTCTCTGTAATTGCAGTTGGAACGAAGAACTCATCTGTCACATCTTTTGCATAAGATGCTTCCATAGCTGCTACTGCGCTCTCAGCAGTTTCTCCCTCGCCAGTGGTCAGCACTTTGTATGCTTTCTCCACACGATCCCATCTGTTATCACGATCCATTGCGTAGTAACGTCCGGAAATAGATGCGATCTTGCCAACACCGATTTCTTTCATCTTAGCTTCCAGTTCTTCGATGAACTCTTTACCGGAAGTCGGAGCAGTATCACGTCCGTCTAAGAAGCAGTGTACATATACATTCTCAACGCCCTCTTTTTTTGCCATTTCAAGCAGGCCAAACAGGTGTGTGATGTGGCTGTGTACACCACCGTTTGATAACAGTCCGTATAAATGAAGGTCGGAACCGTTTTTCTTTACGTTTTCCATACCATCTAATAATGCCTGATTTTTGAAGAAATCACCATCGCTGATCTCTTTTGTGATCCTTGTCAGCTCCTGGTATACGATTCTGCCAGCTCCCATATTTAAATGTCCTACTTCAGAGTTACCCATCTGTCCGTCAGGAAGACCAACTGCAAGACCACTTGCATTTCCTTTTACAAACGGATAGTCTTTCATAAGTCCGTCGATCACCGGTGTTTTTGCCTGTGCTACGGCGTTTCCTTCTGTTTTTTCATTCAGACCAAATCCGTCTAAGATCATTAATACGGTAGGTTTCTTACTCATGTTTTGTTTCCTCACTTTCTATTCTCTTTCCATTTATCAAAAGTATACGATTCTCCTAATCCAGAACCATTATACTGATAACCTCATTTGTTTTCAATAGTTTTTCTGGCTTAACTGTTTTTCCAGTTTCTTTGCTTTTGCCTGACATTCAACTTCTGTGACAAGGTCTTCACCTGCATCTTTATTGAGCTGTCCTAATATATAGGAATAAATCGCCCAGTTGGTATATGAATCATAATGAATTCCGTCTCCCTTTGTTCCAAACCCAAGTTTCGCCAAATACCGGTAGCAGTCGATATATGTAGCATTCTCAACCTTCTTAATGCGGTTATTAAATGATTCAATCCTCTGATTATTACATCTTGCCGGAGCACCTGTATTTGTCGGATTCACAGACAACAGATAAAGTTTTGAACTGTCCGGCCATCTGCGATATTTGTTCAGATAGGAACGGATTGATGTCAAGTCATTGACTCCTAATCCACAGATCACAACCCAGTTTTTGATTTCCGTATGCTGTCTCTGCAGCGACTGTACTTTCGGAAATGCCGTATCAGCAAGCCATGCATATCCCATTCCCGGACAGGACACCACAAAAAAATTGGGGATATCTTCGATTTTACACTCTTCATTCATCAGATAAAACCTGGAATCTCCCACAAATATATATCCGGTTTCATATTCATAGGAATCTTCGTCTGACTCATCTTCTTCCAGATCATTTTTTATCGTTTTATCCTCTCTGACTGTATTATATGTATCATCTGCCGTATTCTTTGTTGACTCTGTTTTTATACTATCATCAGCATCCTTTTCTTCATCATCTTTTTCATTGTCTGTCGATGAATTTTCAGAATTACCTGTTATATTCTCAGTTTTCGATTCACTGTTTAACTCACCATATTGTATAGATGTCTCAGTTTCCTGTAAAACATCTTCTAATGAAATATTTTGCCCGTCAGAACTCTGTGCTCTCGCATTTGCATTATTTTCTTTATATTCAAAATCCGCGCTTTCTGCCTGATTCCATTCTCTTGCAGTTACATTCCACCCGCCGATCAGTATCAGAACGCAGATCAGTATCCATATTATTTTCTTTTTCATATATTTCACTTTTTCCACACATATCAAGTGAAAAGGGGATTCTTTCTGTTTTCACTCCCAGATAGAATCCCCTTAACCTGATTATGATTTATTTGTAGTTTACAATTTTACCGAAATCAGCTTTTAAGGAAGCTCCTCCAACTAAACCACCATCGATATCTGGCTGTGCAAACAATTCTGCTGCATTACCCGCATTTACAGATCCGCCGTACTGGATACGTACTTTCTCTGCTGTATCAGCGCCGTATACTTCTTTGATACAGTCACGGATTGCCTTGCAGACTTCCTCAGCCTGCTCTGTGGTTGCTGTTTTTCCTGTTCCGATAGCCCAGATCGGCTCATAAGCGATTACCATGGAAGCTACCTGCTCTGCAGTAACATCTTTTAAGTCAGATTTGATCTGCATACGGATCCAGTCTAAAGTGATTCCCATCTCTCTCTGCTCTAATGTCTCGCCGCAGCAAAGAATTGGTGTTAAGTTATGCTCAAAAGCTTTTTTCACTTTTTTGTTTAACATGCAATCGCACTCTTTGAAGTAATCACGTCTCTCGGAATGACCGATGATAACGTATTTTACACCAGCATCTACTAACATCTCAGGAGCGATCTCTCCGGTGTAAGCACCTTTCTCCTCATAGTACATGTTCTCGGCACCTACTGCTACGTTGGTTCCTTTTACAGCCTCAACAACAGGTACGATGTCGATTGCTGGTACACAGTAAACAACTTCTACATCATCGCTTACTACTAATGGTTTTAATTCCTCTACTAATTTAACAGCCTGGCTTGGAGTCATGTTCATTTTCCAGTTACCGGCTACGATCTTCTTTCTTGCCATGATTTTATCCTCTTTTTCCCATTTTTAAAGTTTGTTGACATATCATCTGTTACCATACCAAGGCATTATGGCAGCTTTTTATTTCGGCTGCCTATACCTAAGGCGTTATTGCAGCCATTTTTTCTTTATGACAGTTCTTATTTATCGTCGGCTGCCTATAACTAAGGCGTTATGGCAGCCATTTTCACTTTATGGCAACTTTTTATTTATCGTCGGCTGCCATGACACCTGGTAATTCTTTACCCTCTAAGAACTCAAGGGAAGCGCCACCACCGGTAGAGATATGGCTCATCTTGTCACCGAAACCTAACTGGTTAACGGCTGCTGCGGAATCACCACCACCGATGATTGTTGTAGCATCTGTATCAGCAAGTGCTTTTGCAACTGCGATCGTACCAGCTGCTAATGTCGGGTTCTCAAATACACCCATCGGTCCGTTCCATACAACAGTCTTTGCTGTCTTAACTGCATCAGCATATAACTCCTGAGTCTTTGGTCCGATATCGCATCCCTCTCTGTCAGCCGGCATATCTTTTACGTCACATACAGTAACTTCTACCGGAGCATCGATCGGGTTCGGGAAATCTGCGATGGTTACAGCATCTACCGGAAGGAGTAATTTCTTTCCAAGTTTTTCTGCTTTTGCCATCATCTCTTTACAGTAATCGATCTTAGTATCATCTACTAAAGATTTACCGATCTCATATCCCTGTGCTTTTAAGAAAGTATATGCCATACCACCACCGATGATTAATGTATCACATTTCTCTAATAAGTTAGAGATAACATTTAATTTATCTGCAACTTTTGCACCACCAAGGATTGCTACGAACGGTCTTACCGGATTTTCAACAGCGTTTCCAAGGAAATCGATCTCTTTCTGCATTAAGTAACCAACTACGTTAGAACCACCTTTTGCAGTGATGAATTTTGTAACGCCTGCAACAGAAGCATGTGCTCTGTGGGAAGAACCGAATGCATCACATACATAATCGTCTGCAAGATCAGCTAATTCTTTGCTGAACTCTTCGCCGTTCTTTGTCTCCTCAGCGCCACGGAAACGTGTATTCTGTAATAATACAACATCTCCTTCGTTCATTTCAGCAACTGCTTTTGTAGCTGCCTCACCTGTTACATTGTAATCAGATACGAAGTTTACTTTTTTGCCAAGTTTCTCAGAAAGTTTCTCAGCTACCGGAGCTAAAGACTCGCCTTCGTTTGGTCCGTTTTTTACTTTTCCAAGATGTGAACAGAGAATTACTTTTCCACCATCGTTGATTAATTTCTGGATGGTAGGAAGAGCTGCGTTGATACGAGTCTCATCTGTGATTTTTCCTTCTTTTAACGGAACGTTGAAATCACATCTTACAAGTACTCTTCTTCCCTTTACATTAATGTCGTCTACTGATTTTTTGTTTAATGACATAAAATATGTCCTCCTTTTATATAATTGAGGTATAAAAACAGGCCCGGTCCAATAGGACCGGACCTGCTAAAAGTCGCATATAGTTATCGTAACCCGTCGATTATGCTAACTCACTGAAGTATTTGATTGTACGAACCATCTGAGATGTGTAAGAGTTCTCGTTGTCATACCATGAAACAACCTGAACTTCGTACTGGTCATCAGATACCTGGTTAACCATTGTCTGAGTTGCATCGAATAATGAACCATATCTCATTCCTACGATATCGGAAGAAACGATCTCATCCTCGTTGTAACCGAAGGACTCGTTAGCTGCTGCTTTCATAGCTGCGTTGATGTCTTCTTTTGTTACGCCAGCTTTCTTAACAACTGCTGTTAAGATTGTTGTAGAACCTGTTGGGGTCGGTACACGCTGAGCAGATCCGATTAACTTACCGTTTAACTCTGGGATAACAAGACCGATTGCTTTTGCAGCACCTGTGCTGTTAGGAACGATGTTAACTGCTGCTGCACGTGATCTTCTTAAATCACCTTTTCTCTGAGGTCCGTCAAGAGTCATCTGATCACCTGTGTAAGCATGGATTGTTACCATGATACCAGACTGGATCGGAGCATATTTGTTTAATGCATCTGCCATTGGTGCTAAGCAGTTTGTTGTACAGGAAGCTGCTGAAATGATTGTATCAGAAGCTTTTAATGTCTCGTGGTTTGTATTATAAACGATAGTAGGAAGGTCATTTCCTGCTGGAGCAGAGATAACAACTTTTCTAGCACCTGCATTGATGTGAGCCTGTGCTTTTTCTTTGCTTGTATAGAAACCGGAGCACTCTAATACAACGTCAACTTTTAAATCTCCCCATGGGCAGTTGTTTGCATCTGGGAATGCGTAGATTTTGATCTCTTTACCGCAAACGATGATAGAATCATCTGTTGAAGATACTTCATCAGCATGCTCATATTTACCCTGAGATGAATCATATTTTAACAAGTGTGCTAACATTTTAGGACTTGTTAAATCGTTGATTGCTACTACTTCATATCCTTCTGCTCCAAACATCTGTCTGAAAGCAAGACGACCAATACGGCCAAAACCATTGATTGCTACTCTTACTGCCATTTTTAATTCCTCCTAGAATTTGTAAATGTGATAACTTGATGGGACTTATGCCCGTCCCAAGCTTCCTTTATTTTAACCAATTTCTTTTGAAAGTTCAAGCCTTTTTCTCTACTTTATTCTGTGTTTGTTAAATTTTTCACTATATGCAATTTTCCGGTCGTTTTTTCATGAATTTTATACAAAATATACAAATATGACTTCTTTTCTTTTGTGGGATAGGCTATACTATATCATAAGCTACTTACCAAATGTTGGTTTGTTTATGAAATAAATCGCCCGTCCCAATGGTGTGTCGCAGG
>NZ_QSCK01000034.1:0-36398 GCF_003463035.1 Roseburia sp. OF03-24
TTACTCCGGCTTTGCGCAAGATGCCACTCACAAGCCTACGATACACCGATGCCGGAACATATTTCCCAATCTTAGGTAATAATTTTGTTAAAAGAATCACTCCGATTATAACCATCATTGCAACTCCTGCCCAGACTGCATGAGGTGCATTATTTCTAGTAATAAAATATGTAATTAAAGCCGCTGCCAGAGACACTCCACCGGAGATTTTATCGCTTTTTATCATATCTATCGCTGCTTTAGTCAAAATAATTCCGACTCCAGCCATCATACCATATGCAACATCCTCACCTATAAAATCTACAATCTTTGTCAGCAAACCAAAGGCTCCTATAAGTGCCATGACTGCTCCGCCTATAAAAATCATAGTGCATCTTTCTGACCGGTTCTTTCCGGCAGTACCTGCATATGTGATTGTTTCTGCCTGAAACGATATTGGAGCAACACTCTGAGTCACCGTATTTCCTATTGCACCGACAAAGAATGCTAATGCCGTAGGAACTGATGCAAAACCATAAGCTAATGCTAACAGACCTTGTGGCAGTCCATTCAAAACGACACCTATGATTGCTAATAAATCTGTTATGATATCATTCATTACTATCTATGAATTTCACTTTTGGGTTTTTAATCTTTTACAATATACTATTGAGCAGTGACCTTTAATTTTGCTTTTTCAATCGCTTTATTCTCATACATATGCTTATCTGCCTTATCAAATAAGGTTTTCATAGTACATTCTGAATAATCTTCTGAGAAAGCATATCCATATGCATAACTGACTTCTACCTTATGAACATTCTCATTGAAACGCTTTACTTCACTATGCACATCTGCTCGTGTCAAGTAAGAAACAAAAAAAAAATTAATTTTTTTTATCAATGGGGAACCTTTAGCAAGATTCCCCATGTTACTTCTTTATAATTTTGTTTTCTCGCTATTACTACTGATTATACCATCATCCAGCCTGAAAGTCATCAAAGTTCCATCTGATTTCAATATGCTCATTATCATACACCAACACATAATCAATGAGATATCTGATTACTTCTTCATCAAACTCATCCAACTTACTAAGCTTTGTTAGCTGTTCCTGCTTTGCATCAAGAAAGAGATCCTTTTGCATATCAAGTGTTTCCTGCTTCTCTGTAATCAGACTTTCTATCTCTGCGATTTTCTGCTTAACTTCTGCAGTCTTTTTTGCCATCTGATCACGAGTGATATTTGTTTTTGTATAATCATCGTATATCTCAAACTTTAGCTTTGCATAGTGTGCCTTTGACTTTTTAAGTGATTCGATTTCCCTTTCAAGATTATCTGGACAATTACCGCCATCAGTTTTCAACTCAAATTCCTGCAACTGAGCCAATGCCATATTTCTAGCAATGTCTAGAAGTGTCGCCTCAAGTTCTTCACCTCTAATACGTGACACATGACCGTTGTGGCATCTGTATGAGGATTTATTTCCGTATTTATAAAGTCCCTTACCACATATTCCACAGCGAATATACGATTTACGCCACTTTCCATTTGGTTTTCTCTTCGTCACTTCTCGTCTTGCTATCATCTTGTGAGCAAGCTTGAAGTCTTCCACAGAAACTAATGGTTCATGACAGTTTTCAACAATTATCCAGTCCTCTTTATCTCTCTGCACAACCTGATGACCGGTATCAATATTATCAGCCGTCTTGTTATTGATTACAGAACCAATATAGACTTCATTATATAAAATCTCCATTACTGTACTGGCACTCCACATGTGCTCACCAATATCCCTTTCATAACATCTCTTAACTCCAATCTTTTGGTAATACTCAAATATGCTATCATATCCATTATTATTCAGATAATTTGCAATCTCGGTGTATTTCATGCCTTTAATAGCCAGTTCAAATATCAGCTGGACAACAGGTGCTGTTACTGGGTCAGGCACTAACATATGCTTATCATCTTCACTTTTCTGGTATCCAAAAGGAGCAAATGCAGCAATGTACTTTCCCTGCTTAGCCAACACTGCCTTAGCGGCTCTTACCTTTTTTGATGCATCCTTACAATACAATGCATTCACAAGATTTTTCAGTGCAACACTCATACCTCCGGTTGAACCAAAGCTGTTAGCAGAATCGTAATTATCATTCACGCTGATATATCTTACCTGAAGAACCGGAAATATACATTCCATATAGTTACCAACTTCAAGATAATCTCGTCCGAGTCTGCTGTAGTCCTTCGTCACAATAACCTGAATCTTACCAGCCTTTACCAGATCCATCATTTTTACAAAATTAGGTCTGCTAAAGTCTGCTCCGGAATATCCATCATCTGAAAATTCCATTATGTTGCAGTCCTTTAGTTCAGGCAGTTTCTGGATATGATCAAGCATTAACTTTCGCTGATGGGAAATACTGTTACTTTCCTCATGAGCAGCCAAGTTGTCATCTTCATCTGATAATCTCATATAGAGAGCTATCGTCTTATCCATTGCTGCTCACCTCTCTTTCTTCTGCCACTTTAAGCAACTCCTTTAGGAAATCATCATACAAGAGCTTAACTTCTATATTGCCATCATAAAAAACAATTTCCGATACAAAAGCATCCACAAGCTCCTTTGTAAGTTTTCTTTTAGCCATATATTTATTGACAGTTTCTTCCCATCCTTCATCAATATGAAATTCTTTTTCATACAGACTTCTTCGATGAAGCAATTCAGTAATCTGCGCTTCAATCTCATTTACTCTGCTTTCATATTCTCTCTGATACTGGCACAGTTCTTCCGCAGTGATTAACTGTTCCCTATAATCTTCATACAAACCACTTTTGTTAGCGGTAATTCTTCTTACATCATTTTGAAGTTTTGCTATCTGCTTGGTATAAATATCATATTGAAGAACATTCTCTTTTCTGCTGTTCATCTTCTGAACAAACTTTGTTTTCTCAACACACAAACTCATATGCTGACGGATAACAGAAAAAACACTATCCATAACCTCAGAATAATCATAAGAGTACTTATTTTCACATAGCCTAGCTAATTTTCTACGGTTCTTACACTTATAATAGAACTTTTCTGAATAAGTGTGATGCCTGCCAATCAATACACTGCCTCCACAACAGGCGCATTTTGTTTTATATACCAGAATATTATCCGGCTTATTTGGAACATCAGCTTTAGGTTTTGATGCTTCTAAATGCTTCTTTTTGATATGCTCCATTCTCTCCCTTGTTTTGTAGAAAGTGTCCTTATCAATTATTGGTTCATGAACATTTTCTATTCGCTGCCATGTTGATGCATCTGTTTTAACATTCTTTCTCCCGGTATCAAGAGCCTTCCTTTGCTTTCCATGAACAATATTTCCAATGTAATATTCCCCTTGGAGTATCTCTTTTACATGCGAATAGTGCCATTCTCTTGCTTTTTCAGCAAGTTCAATCTTTCCTGACTTATAGAATCTGTATTTCGGAGGTGAAAGAATTCCTTCGTTTTGCAAAGTCTTTGCAATACCAGCATATCCCTTCCCATCCAAAAACATATTAAAAATTCTAACTACATTGTCAGATACCTCTTCATCAATCAAAAGCTTTCTTGAACCATCTGTAGCCCTGTAATATCCATATGGTGGCGTTCCCTCGCTGAAGCCGCCCTGTGCCCAAATACTATGCTTTCCGGTCTCTACTTTCTTTGAAAGGTCTTTGGAATAATATTCGTTCACAATATTCTTAAGCGGTACAGATAAATCAGTTCCCGGTCTTGCTGTATCAAAATCATCTGTGATAGCAATATATCTCACATCAAGAAAAGGAAATACCCTCTCAATGTAGTTGCCTGCTTCCACATAATTTCTCCCAAGTCTGCTAAGGTCACGGGTAATAACAGTATTAATCCTGCCAGCCCTTATATCCTGAATCATCCGGTCAAATTCTGGTCTTTCAAAAGTAGTTCCTGTCACCGATATATCGGCATAGACCTCAACCTCTACCATATCATCCTGCGAATTAATAAATTCCCTGATATATGCTATCTGTGTGTCTACAGTATCTCTTTCCTTATTCGCCTCTGATTCAAATGAAAGTCTCGCATAGATTCCAACCTGATATGGTTTTGCCTCCTTATCCATGCTTAAAACTGCTTTTGCCGTCAGATTGTCAGTCGGCTCTGCAACTGCAACCGGCATATTTTTTCTGCTCTTTCTTGCCATACTACACAGCCTCCTTTAATCTGATATTCAGTTTTCCTGTACTGTCCACCTCAACCGAATGCCCCTGACTTGCAATAACATTAAGACATTCTTTGTAGCAGTCATCAAAGTCAAACACTACTTCAATGTGGGTTTTATCAAATACCTTTATTTCACGGATAAGAGATACAACCACTTCCCTTGTAAGCTTCTCGATATTTTTATGTTCCGTAAAATAATCAAGCCATACAAAGCCTTTGCTCTTACGATTCAGCACATCTTCCATTTCCAATTCAATCTGGTGAATGGCAATCTCGGCACTCTTTTTCCTCTGCTCATATGCTGTATGAAGCTCTTTGTAATCTTCCTTTGAGATAATGCCATCCTTCATATCCTCATAAAGCATTCCTCTGAGGTCTGCACATCTGTCTACCTCTGCCTGTTTCTTTTCACGCCTTTCCTCAAGCTTTTTCATATCAAGCTGCTGAAACGGCACGTTGCCGATAAAAGAAAGAATTCTTTTAAGGTCAATCATGTTATCAATGTGTGTCTGTAAAAGCTCTAGCACCACTTCTTCCAACTTATCCGTGGAAATTCTGTGGGAACTGCACTGCTTTGAATCCTTATGGGTTGCACACAGATAATAGGCATAAGTTTTGCCACCCACTTTTGAAGTTTTTCTTACCATGGGAATCCCACAGCCGCCACAGGTAACTACCCCTGACAGCGGATAAACTTCCTCTCTGTCCGGTGATGTTCTTGTATCCATTGCAAGCAATCTCTGTACTACTTCAAAATCCCTGTCCGTGATAACCGGCTCATGGTTCTTTTCAATCCTTATCCATTCGCATTTTTCTTTGATTATGGTCTTTTTGACCTTGTGATTCGGTGTTGTCTGTTTTCCCTGTACGAGATTACCTATATAAACCTCATTTGTAAGGATTCTCCTTACCATGACTGAAGTCCACTCCGACTTTTCTTTTGTCTTAAAGCATGTCTGATAATTGCTTCCTGTGCTTGCTTTATACTCAGCCGGTGGAAGTATTCCTGATGAATTAAGTTCACATGCAATTGCATCCTGACTTTTTCCATGCAACTTCATTCTGAAAATATCTTTCACAACATTTGCTGCATATACATCAATTTCCAGTTTGTGCTTATCTTTATCATTCTTTTTGTATCCATATGGCACAAATGCCGTGATTACATCTCCCTGCTTTCTCTTAATTTCAAGATGTGAACGTATCTTAATTGAAATATCACGACAGTAAGCATCATTAATAAGATTTTTGAATGGAATAATAATCTCATCTGACTGCGACTTTGCCTCTCCGGAATCAATACCATCATTGATTGCAATAAATCTTACTCCCATAGCAGGGAATAATCGCTCAATATACATACCTGAATCTATATATTCTCTTCCGAATCTGCTCAGATCCTTAGTGACAACGCAATCAATTTTGCCTTTCTTAATATCTTCAAGCATCATCTGGAATGCCGGTCGCTCAAAATTAGAGCCGCTGAAACCATCATCAACATACTCCTGCACAACCTCAATATCATTTTTGTTTTCGAGAAAATCTCTAATCAGTGATTTCTGATTTGCGATACTGTTACTCTCAGTTTTTTCATGTGAAGCAACAGCGCCATCTTCCTTCGATAAACGAACATAGATGGCTGCATGATAGATCTTTTTGATCTGACTTATCTGACTCATATGCACATCCTCCTATTGTTGTTTAAGTTAGAAGATAACTTTTCAATAAGGTGATATGCACTAATTTAGAATTTTTATACCAAAAACATCATAGCACATATCACTTTGAAATTCCACCACAAATTTTCAGACATTCAAAAGCAGATTTTCAAATGCCTGTTCCATCGACAGTCCATTATTCGCAAAGCTTACCTTAATCATCATACTTCCACGACGCAGCATATATGGATTTCCCACCTGTTTTAAGAACTGTGCCTGCCTCTTACTCTGTGGCTGATTTTTATCTATTTTAATTTTTCTAATATCAGTCAGATCTTCTATTTTTACATTGTTAAAATCCACATCTAATAGTGCTCTGTATTCTTCTGCTGTCATAAAATCTATCCCCCTTTCAGTAAAAATGCCACCCATAGAATACAGGTGGCTATGTAACCCGGAGCAAATGCCCCGGTAATATTTAATTGTACTTTTCATATGCCCCAATCTGGATTTTTACACATTCAGTAATCTTATCAAGTAGTTCCGTATCTGAAATTGAAGCAACTACCCTCTCAATATGGACATTTACATCAATGGATACAATCTGCTCACATAATGCCATACTGTCAAATACCTCAAAATCTGTGTCAGTAACCTTTACCTTTGCAGCCGGTATTGGACAGTGGGTTGGCAGATATTTCTTTTTCCATGTTTTTGTGGACATGGCTACTGCTGTGACAACCGGTGAATACTGATTTGCCTTGTTATTTGAGATAATAATATAAGGTCTTGTATACTTCTGAATGCTCCCTTTACTTACTGACTCCAGATTTGCAATAACAATGTCGCCCCTGTTCAGTTTCATCTATGTCATTCCTCCTGTTCCCTGATATATTCTTCTGCCTCATCCTCTGTCGGACAGGCAACAATCCGTTTCCCATATTCATCAATCACTACTGTTTCGCCCGGAAATATAATCAGTTTTAATTTTCTATTTTCTTCTGTCATATCATTCATAAGAAATGAGAGCAGGTTCATAGCCCCTGCTCTCTGCATTAATACTGATTCCATGTTCCGCTGCAAGTGTCATTACAGCTTTAATCTCATTAAGTTCCATTGAAATGTCTACCACATCTCTTACTAGCACACAGATAATGACATCTCTTTCAATATAATATCTTAATCGTTCAACCGCTTTTTTATCTGTATTAAAAATTGTCTCAACAACTTTCATGCCGGACTTTTTTGCATATGCCTCGATACGGTCAGCTGTATCATTTGCATTATTCCTTACAAATATCAGACATTGCTTTTTTTCTCTGGAATCCTGCATATTGCCTCCTATCTGCCGTCCCTGATGTTATGATAGAACATTGATACCGTATCAAGCACCAGCCCTCTTATATCACTTTCCTGAACAGGCTCTTTGTACATCATCTCATAACACTCTTCAAGTTCTCCATTAATATCCTCCACATAGATATCATATTCGCTGAGTTTTCCAAGTGTATCAATAACGGTCTCATCTGTTGCACCAATCATATCCTTTGAAAGTGTTATGATTGTATTAACATCTTCCTCCATATTTAAACCGATAAAGGCATATTTCATCGGAAATGAAACTCCTTCTGTAGAAGCAGGCTCTGAAAGCATAGCTACAATTTCATAGCCATTATCCTTACAATACTTTTCAAGCAGCTCCGGCACAAAATGATCTGTAGCCTCTAATCCTGTTTTTGCACAATATATAATTGCTCTTTCCATCTTAAAATCTCCTTATAAATAATATTGATTTGATACTGTGCGCACTTTATCTCCTCACATAAGCTGACTTATCTGTACTCTCCACACCATCACACCTAAACATTTCTTTTCTGTCGGTGACCATAAATCAGTTTGTGTGGGAAGATAAAATACTATCTTCCCGGTTTCTTAACCATCCCCGTATCGGGTAACATATCCTTTGCCAGCCACAATCACTTCGTAGTTTCCTGCCCATCTGGACTTACGAAAGTAGCCACTCTCTGAAAATGCGTTTTGCTGAAATTCAGGTGCACTTATTATCTCATTACCTCCGGCTGCTAACCCGGTAGGCACAACCCTCTGCTCTTATCCTTAAAGGCTCCTGCTGTTACGTTTCTCATAATCGGCTACAGCTCTGAGGATAGTCATCGCACGAAATGGGATTCTGCCACCCTGTCATAGACAAGGCGATATAAGCTCGTGGGATATGCGTGTCCTATTCTGTTTTCAATATTCAACGGTTCTTTTCTCAGAACCTGAACAGAGTATAACTGACACCACGCATCTTCTACAGTAACCGACACTCTTTTGAACTAAGAGTAACACTCCCACCTGTTCCAAATCCTTATAAAAAAAGCCGGACTGCATCATCAAAAATGCAATCCGACTTTTTTATTCTGTCAGAAGTTTCATATTGTCAACGGCATTTAATACCATATTCCGGATAAACTGTACTTCCTTCTCCTCCAGACCAACCAGCAGATCATCGACTTCTGCCTTTCTTTCACACCCACACACAAGATAGTCCAACGTTATATGAAACAATTCAGCAATACTAATCAGCGTATCTATTTTTGCTCCATTTACACCAGCTTCAATTTTCCGCAGAGCATCCACTGACAATCCAATCTGCTCGGCAAGCTGCTGTCTTGTCATTCTTCTTGCCGCACGCAACTCTTTTATTCTTTCTCCACTATTAACAATATCGTAGTACACCTTCCACTCTTTTCCGGCACCTTATATATTTGCTTAAGCTGTATTCATTGTACCGTAAGTGAATCTTTTGTAAGAGTGACTAAACCAGCTATTTCAGGTGGAATATTGTACACCTTAATACCAAGAATATAAATATTTGCGGATTAAAAAAGAGATATTTCCAAACTCTCATTACATTTTGGAAATATCTCTTTACTTAATATCCTCATCCGGCACAAACTCCATGATGTCCTCTATCTTACAATCAAGTATGGAACATAATCTGTTTAGGATTACCGTTTTTACGACCATATTCTTTCGCAATCGCTGTAACTGTGCTTTATCTATTCCATAATCTTTAATTAGTGCATACTGGCTAATATTTTTCTTCTTGAGTGTGATCCATAACCTGTCATATACTATCATTACAAAGACCTCCTCCTTGTATTCTACGCAAGAGTGTCCTATAATGATATGGTGCGTGTATGCACCATACTGTATGTATATGATAGAATAGAAAATAGCCATAATCTGCATAGAAAACAGCTCTCAAGGTTATTATGTAATATAGAACGGATTATCTGTTTTACTTTTATGGTATTCAACCGGGACAATTCAAGCACCTGACAATTTGCCCGCAGATACCCTTTTCAGAAAGGATTCACAACAACACTATGAATGATAAAAACACATACTCTGTTGATAAATATTTGGAAATCATTGCCGAAAAAGAAGGAATCACAAAAGAAGAAGTCCAACAGGAAATTGGGCGGGCAGTTTCCATTGCTTTAAAAAGCCCTGATCCACAAATGCAACGCTTCTGGACAGACTTTCCATGTGAAAATGAAACTCCCACCATTGAAGAAATCATATACCATCTCGCTGAAAAATTTGCAAAAGAGTCATAGACAAAGGACAGGATAACTACCCGTCTATTCACTCAGATAATCTTCCTGTCCTCTTAATATTTGTTCAATCATATGTAATGCAAATTCTATTTCTCTTTCGTCACACCGATTCATCATAAATGCAAAACGCTCAATGTGTTTTTCTGGGTGCTGCTGGCTCATCAGAACCATAGGCGATGACTCCAATGCATGAACAATATTCAAATATGTATCAAGACTCATTGCCCTTCTGCCATTTTCAACACTTTTGATAGTATCCAATGATACATCCGCCCGTTCTGCAAGCTCTGCCTGCGTAATTCCAAGCCTTCTGCGTTCTTTTCTGATATTCTCTGCAATAATTTCGTATATGTGCTCTCTTTTCCCCATAGCTCCATCATCCTTTCTGACTTATCGCATTATATCAGAAATTATTATGGGTTTTGGTAAGCTGTAATCCTTTGACATTTTCGTGTAATACTTTGCATATTCCTTCTAAACACCAATCTACTTTTACACCGAAATTTAAAATTTCAGCAAAATGTATATAACAATATGAGAAAAGCCCGTGGCAGATCCACGAGCTTTATCTCCAGTTTGAAGCATGGATATGGATAGTTCCCTGCTTTTATTTAGTGTAACATACACCTTTACTTAGCTGCATGCGTAAAATCACAATGCGTAAATACGTCCATTGGTCACACTCTAGCTTCAAACATACTTTGGCTAACACCTTTCATCCACATATTCTGTGTTGCTCCATATCCTTTTTCCTGCCCTATATCATACAATCCACTGCTGTCAAAGCCTATTTTCAACACTAAATCATTTTCTTTCTTCCAGCCATTCTTAGCATATTCTAGCCATCTCTTAGAATAAAGTTCATACCCTGCACCATTTTTAGATTTTTCCTTAAACAATGCAAGTAAATCTGTACCATCCTCTGCAATAAAAGTACCATTTTTATATGTCGCATTGCGTGCATCATATCCAGTTGTCTCATACACTTCATGCCATAAAGAATATTGGTTTGCCTTTGTCATATTTGCCTGCGAATTAACAATTTCATTATCTGCATCATGCATACAAATCCACGCATGCGTCCAAATATTTTTTGCATTATCTCCTTCATTCAGCAATTTTTCTATCTGCGATAATGTATTTCTATCTGCATTTCCCGACACTGTTAGCTGATATGTATATGGGTCAATAGAAAATACCAGATCTGCCTGTTTTGATATTGATATCCCATTCTTTGAAAGTAGATTTGAAATCTGCTGATTTACAACACTTCTGGCATACTGTTTTTCCCTGTCAGTATTGCGTACATAACCAACACTTCTTGAACCACCTGTATATACATCCTTGTAATTCCTTAATGCATAATCATACCGTGCAAATCCACCCAAAGGTTTTCCTCCGGATTGTAACATTCTTTTCTCCGTACGGTAAGCTATGGAACGCTGGTCTTCTGTCATATATGAGCAAAAATTAGGTGAAGTCACATCACAATATTTCGATATGACATACGCCATTGGATCGGAATGTGACATATTTTCTTTGTACACTTTATCATAATGCTCCTGCATAACTTTTTGTACGAAACGGTCTTCCTCTGTAAGTCCATCATATTGATATCCTACCGTTGTACCAGCGCTGGAATTATTGGGCAGGTTGTTTAAATCCCTGCCCGCTGGAATGTTATTATAATAGTCAGAATTATTTACAGTAACCATACTATACCACCTACCTTATATAAGTCTTATAATCTGTATCATGTAAATCATACTGAAACCCTATCGTTAGCTTAACATTTCTCATTGTTGACTTAGCTGTAGCAAGAGCATTATATTTGAAACTCCATTTCTGCTTAACAGGTATCCCATCATCGACATCAATGTTATAGTGCCCACTACTTGCACTGGATACCGTTGAAGTATACCAAATACTATTACTTGCAGGCATAATCATATGATGCACATTACCCTGACTAGGAGACTGTGTTCCAGAAGATGAAATACTTGTAACTATAGCTTTGTTAGGAATTTTTGTATCATTAGTCAAATTCACCGATATGACAGATGAATCTACACCAGACATACTAATACTGCTATTTCCCTTATTAGATGCTGTACCAGAAATTGAAACACTTACTGATGATGTCTTTATTCTGTCATAGGCTGACAATGAAAAATAGATACTTTTGTTTATATCTACGCTGCCTCTATGTAGAACTAAGTAATAATTTCTTGTAGATGTTGAATCATTGTCACAGTCTAAATATATATCTGGTGTAATACTGTCTGCATTATAAACATCCTGAGGTGTAAACTGAGGTGTACCCATTGTAATTCCTACCCCATTTTGTACTTCGAACCATTCACCTGCATATCCATCTTCGTATGATGCTCTTAAATAAATGTGTTCGCCCGGACTTAATGTAAACTCCAACCAAGACTCCGTTTGTCCGCTCTCTAAAATAACAGTCGCATAATTTGAATTTATTGATGACCATCTGCCATAATTGTAAGCTGTTGATCTTGTATTGTTACCTGTAATAGATGTTGCTGCTTGTACATCAATTGCATTTATATTTAGTATACCTAAACATAGTGCAACGACTGCCAACATTCCGATAAATCTTTTTAAACTTTTTTTCATTTTATTTTCCACCTTTCTTCATTATCCGGAGTTCTTCCGACTATGTCACCTGTTAGATTTCTCTCAGCCTCAATATGATATATAATTACTATTTTTATTTGTAAATCATAGTACTAACATCATCAAATCTTAATACTCATCAATAACTGCGACAACTGCTCTCTATTAGGCTGAATCATTGTATATTTCTCCTTAAATGAGGTAATTGCACCATACATCTTCTTTCCTAAGTTTTCAGTAATCTCATCCTTTCCTCTGTTTTTTTGCTCCTCAATGTAAGTCGATGCCAAAGTTGATCTTGCGGTAATTTTTGAAATTTTATTCATTTCTTCACCAATAATTCCACGGGCATGCTGATTTGTTGTCTCCATTGTCACAAAGTCATCCACTGTTTTTTTATATGCAACATCTAAATTGCTTAACTCTTCATCCTTTGTAAGCTTATGAGTTCCATTTTCATCTGTGACATATATTTCCCTTGTGCCGGATTCATATCCTTGAACAATTTCATCATACAACTCTGCATATGCTGCAACATAACCATTTGCTCTGTCTGTAGTGCTTAAAGCATTTTGCCCAGCATTAGCAGCATCTTTATTCAATTCTGCTGCTTTCTTTGAAATCTCATAACCATAATCTACATCACTGATTTTTCCACTTTTTAACAGTTCTCTCCTCTGAAGTACATCATCATAGGTTTCCTGCCCGTTCTGCTGTATATGTTTGCGATAATGCTCCATTCCATCATTAGAAATAGAAAGCTTTACGGATTGTTCCATCGTATGTTTTTCATTTGCCTGCTTATTTTCTTTCTGAACTTTAGCATCATTTTTTTCTATTATGGGATTCATATTATTCATATAACTAGATATTTTCATATTTACACCTCAATTTCCATATTTATATAATGTCATAGAAGGATAACGTCTGGTAAATGTCAAGGAATTTGATCCCACTGCATAATCATAATAATAATTAAAACTTTCTATATCTATTAACTTACCTGTTGATGGATCAATAATAACTGTTACAGCCTTAAAATCCTGCCACAAATTATTCTCTTTATATGCGCCTGTGCATCTGCAATGAACGCTGTAAAAGTTACTGTCAGAGTAAAATGTCAATTCTAAAGCTGCTCTACTCCCTACATTCATAGCTGGTCTTGTCGACTTCATATAATATATGGCTGCTGGTGCAAGTGCATCATCACCCAAATACGCATAAACATCATCCCTATCCTTTATAGATATGTTATATGACTGTGAACCGCCAGAATTAGAACTGCTATTTGAATATGAATAGCTTATATCAATAGGGTTTCCATTTACATAATATACAGAACCAGAACTATTAGTTTGAAATACAATTCCCGCTTCTTGACATATTCCAATCACTTTTGCTGAACTATCAGACGATAGTTCATGTACTTTTGTGAAATTAACTGTATATTCAGACGTCGCAGAATACATATTATTCTTGCTTAATACCGCAAAATAATATACCCCCGGCATAATTAATACTTTATCATCTTCATTTCCAACCTGATATATTGCGGCATTACTTCCTGACTTTCCTGCATACACAAGTGAATAGTCGTCTGTTGTTGATATAGAGTATTTCATAATATATCCTTTTGTAACAGATACTTTATAATAGTCTATATCAAGCGGGCTATCTAATACACCAACAGCACTTGAGCCTATTGAGATGTTTGTTGCGGTTGATAATGTATCATTCACTTCATAACCAGCATCCTTTGCACTATTAAAAAATGCAAACGCAAAATTTCCTGTACCCTCATATCCGCCTGCTGCAAAATAATATATGCCCGGTTCCAAGACATCTGCATAGTGTTCAGATACTCCTAAGCCTTCAGTAGCACTTCCTCCAACTAAATTCAAAGAATATGTTTCTGTATCTAGGGAAAACATATATAAATCAGCGTCCAGTGTTTCAGCCATCTGTAAAAAGACCGTCACCTTGCTTTTTTCTGTAATTTCAAATCTATACCACCGAAATTCTTTTTCATTTTCTATACTTCCCTGATATGCATTATTATTCTCAACAAGATATGCATAATTAGGATCTGCATTAGATACATCATCATTTTCACTATAAGGCATAATACTAGATAATGATAATTCCGTTCCCGTATAGTTTCTTTCCTCAACATTCAGCTCTGTTTCGGGAATTTCAGTTGCAGGAACCTCTTCATCTGATATTTGCAGAAATTCCATCTGTCCATCATTTTCAGATATAATATTTTCTGGTGTTGACTGCAATGTTTCCGCACTGACACTTATTCCATTTGAACATGAAATCATTACTGCCAATGCTAAAATTCCTGATAAAATTTTTTTCTTCATAAATTAACTTCACCTTTCCTTTTATATCAGTTGTTCATTCCATATTTTCTTAATTTTCATATGCTCTGCATTTTGTCTGAATTTTTCCACACAAATTCAGTAGTGCAGCAACTATCATACCGTTTAATAACCACTGGCATACTTCAATATGAATTTTGTGTGATATAATAATTGCCATATCTGCCAATACTAAAATTATTAACGCCTGTTTTCTAAATTTTTTCTGTTCCTCTTGGTCTAATGTTCGATTTTCATTTTCTATTGGAGCAAATGCAAATATAATTGCATTTGCCCCAAATGTAGTTACAGTACATAACCATAGTGGAAAAATGATTTTATCCAATAAACATACCGCAACAACTATGGAACATGAAAATAAATAGCATCCACTCCTTGTTCTCGCATGAAAGCCGCCCGATTTTCTACGCAATGGTATTAACACCATTGCAGTTACAATCATGGGTATTATCATTCGCATAGCAAAACCAATTACTATGTATGACAAGTAATGTACCACCTCTAACAATAAGCATTCTAAGCCAAAGCGATATACATCTTCCTCATTTTCATCCAGAAGTCCTTTTGTCCTCATGCAAGATAGAACATTTTTCAGCAATTTGTCCATAGGAAAATACTATTTTCTTTCTTTCAGTTCTTTTACTTTCTGTGGCATTTTAGGCTGATAGCCAATAAACAGGCACGCTGAATTTGCCTCTTTCTCTGCGTTTGCATATGCTGCTTTTGCAAGTAATTTCAATGCTACATCATTAAGTTTTTTCATGCTTGAAAACCTCCTTATTTTTTCTTTTTCTATCGACAAGCATCTTATAAAATTTTACCTTTTTTGCACCAAGTACGATTTTTTTGCACGAAGTAAGACTTTTCACTTATTAAAAAGCAAAAATGTTGATGAATATAATATCATCTGTTCTGTTGCTTCATATATTTTTATTGATAAACATATTGATATTACGAGCGATCGCATTCATATTGTAAAAAAAATAGCACCTAAACCGCAAATGGATTAGATGCATATAATTTTTTCTATTATTTTATTTACTTATCTACAATTTTAATTTTCTGTTACTGCTTTAAATCCGAAAATTGCTTACCTACTTAAATAAGTCTATCATTACCTCTTACATGATTTTCCTCGATATCTTTCAGACTTTTCTGTATACTTTCAAAGTATTATCCTATCGGGGCACCATTTTAAGATTTCTGATTGTCAACAGACCTTTTTCTCCATCAATATATGTACTATTGAAAAATACAACAAAACAAACCTGCGATATTTTTTTCCACGCAGTTGAATCTCTTGTTGTAGAAGGAATCCATATTCGGAAATGTTCTTCCTCGCAGCTAACCTGTAATGTTCTATCAATTACCTTATTTCGTATATCATCTTTTATTTCCAATTGAAAAGCTCTTATATCGCCACTACTTGCCGCATCAAATTCAAAAAAATATCCTGCTTCAAAAAAAGCTGACCAGTTATCACATGGAGCATATTCAAATAATGCCATTGCAAATTCCTGATTTTCTATTTTATTTACATTGATTATGTCAATATCCATTTCAAAACTGTCTTTATGTGTTCTTATTTTCATAATATTTGAATCAGTATAAGAACTAACCTGTTTTATATCATAAAACTTAGTATAATCGTAAATTAAATCAACTTCTTTTCTCTGTGATATAGAATCGTCAAATCTTGTATGCTCATTCACACGATTTACTTCATTTGCAAGTTCCGTTGTAAGATAGCGTGTAAGGTGCATACTGACATAATCATTAAATTCCTCATCAGAAGCATAAACAACATATATTCCTCTGTCCTTGTATTTCTCCTTAAATGCCTGTATCTTTGTCTCCGCTTCCATATCAATTTCACTTTTTCGTACTGGCTTATCAGAAAAATATACAAATACCTGTTTTCCCTTCTGTATCATCAATTCAATTTCTTCTATTGTTCCTGATTCATAATGTTGTGTAGGACTTCCTATTCTATTACCAAATATAGCAATAATTGCATCCGATTTATCTAAAATCTGTTTATTGATAATGCTTTGTGGATAATTTCCCGCTTCTGGCATAACATTCTTTGACCAATACAGCGTTTTTACAAAAATATCCATAGAAATACCTATAGAATCATTTATGTTATCCACAACTCTATTTATAATCTCTACCTCTGTTTTTACATCAGAAGGACACGAAATCATCAGTCTGCATACCGGCATCTTCTTAAACATAACTTTCCCCCTTTGCTTTTTATTTAGTATAACAAACCAATGTAATTATTTCCATAATTATCTATCAAGTGACATTTTTCTTAATAATAAACACTTGTCATTGAAATGAATCCTATTTGCCGCTTTTTTGAATCCATACAATATAATACTTTATAAAAACATACAAAAAAGTCCTCCTGTACCGAACTTACTGTTCCTTTCAAGAGGACTTTATTTATGGCATATACTTCATTTCTTATTTAACAGCACCATTGATTCTTAATTATAATACACAGTCAGTCCTACTGTAACCGTTGATACAGGATATATGTTTCCATGAGTTGTTGTTCCTGAATTCACAATATATATCTGCCATGTACCTGACGGATTTTCTCCATTAAAATCGTCTAAATACCATATTTTACTAGATGTCGGACCTGTATAAGAATGCCAACTTCCATTTGGACTCTTTATCCAAAGGGTATATGGATCAGTTCCACTCGAAACATTGATTGCCAATTTAACCTGTGTGATTGAAGCATCTGATCCAATTATACTACCAGATGACAAACTGCTGGTTGTTGATTTTCCTCCATTAATAGCATTCAGCTTAGTAGTTGTCTTACTATAAAAACTTGAAGCTGCAAATACTGGTGTTACAAAAAGCAAACAAACCATCATACTTACAACAACTGCCATAAACGTTTTTCTTGAAACCGTCTTTTTAGCTTTTTCTGATATTCTCATATTAGCAACCTCCTTCAAAAATGAAATATATGCCACATAAAAAACATACTATATTTTTATATCTACTGATTTCTTGCCACTCTCAACAGACTCTCTGGTAATGCCATCCAATGCACCAGCCGGTATTGGTTTCCCAGCTTTCCATGTAGGATCAGCGGCTTTTGCTGCTTCTGCAAATGCCTGTCTGTATTGATGTTCATATTGTTCCATTGTCCAGCCTGCTGATAAGCGGTCATCTTTATCCATTTTTCTATATAAATTGTTATATACGCTCTCTCTTTTGGTAGTATCACCATTTAAAGTACCGTTTTCATTTAAGAATTCTTTCTTTGCCAGTTCAAACATTTCTTCCCGGCTGCTCTCTGGAATAGAAATGATATGTTTATAACTGTTTCTGTTCTCATCCGTTACAGCAAGTCCTGTTAATCCGGTATTCGGATCAATCCAGTCTCCGTTTTTGTCATACTGGCTCATCAGGTTCTTAATTGCCTGAACATTTGTAAACATTGCACCGTTTCCATTCTTCATCATCTCACTCAGTGCTGCTTTATACTTTTTACTGTTTGTGTCAATCCCTGCTGCTTTTAATTGTTTTTGTACAGAACTGCTGTTCATTTTGGACAACTGAATATTGTTGACCAAATTTGTTTTTGATGTTCCAAATGTTGTTTGAAATAAAAAACCGTAGTCCGTAATTCTTGACATAAGCGAAACCTCCCATCATTAAATTTTTTATATGTATCATCCACTTTATTTTTTTCTATCGACACACCCCTTCTGATATTTTACCTTTTCTGCACCAAGTACGATTTTTTTGCACGAAGTAAGACTCTTTACAAAAAAATAGCCAAAAATGCTCTTTTATGAATTAAGGAATAACTCAGCAGCAAATTTATTTCCATCATTCTTCAATGTTAAATCTCCATCATATTTTTTTATACTGCTCTGAACATTCAGCAATCCTATTCCACCATTTTTTCCTTTATTTGATACTGGAAAACCATTTCTCCACTTTACTTCATTACAATTATTTTCAATGCTGACAACTATCATCTTATGATATGAACCAATCTTAATGCAAATATATTTCTCGCCTTTCAGCTTTTCTGTTGCTTCAATCGCATTATCTAATAAATTTCCAAAAATAGTTGTAATGTCGATTGGTTCAATGAAATTCAAATTCACATTATCTACCTTTATTGTTACTGAAATCCCCTTTTCTCTCATAACAGATTCTTTATCTGTAAGAAGTATATTCAAGATCGGATTTTCTGTGTATTGAACCGGAATAAGCGGCTTCAACAACTCTCTGATCTTTGTTGCATATTCTCCTGCCGTTTTTTCCTGCTCTGCACCATATAACCCTTCGATTGCTTTAATATGCTTATTTACATCATGTAATATCTGAATGGTTTGATCATACTTTTTTGCCTGGGTCAAATAGTATTCGTATTGTACCTTTGCCTGCTGCTCTAATGCGATCAACTGCTTTTCGTAATAGTTCTTTTCATCTGCCATTTTTACAAAATATAAAAGGTATAAATCTGCCAGAACAATACATCCCATGTTGACTGCACACAAATAATTTTCTTCTCCATTTTTAAAATTCTCTACAATTACACTCATGTTAATCAGACTGTATAGAAGTATAATTCCATACATGATGTACCGTGTCTTTGAATAAGGGACATCACTTTTTTTCACAAACCTGTTTATGAATGTGTAATACAAAAAAATAAGTATCACCTTTGAAAATGTTACCTCAAGGCAATAAAGCATCGTTTCATTCACATTTTTTATATCTGCGGCTTGCAAAATGCATTGTAAAAGAATCACTCCCAATGATTCACAGACAGACATACAAAATACTAATGCTTCACATTCAATAATACGTCTTAAGGGTTTATCTATATCCTCATAATACAGAACATATACTATAATCCCCGTCAAAACGCCCCAGACTACTAGATTTAATATGGAATGATTGAGCATATTTATACAGAATGTAAATATTACTGTGGTAGTCTCAATCACAATATATACATATCTATTTCGACTACTCTTTTTATACTTTCCATTCATAAACTGAAATAATATCGTACTTATTATAAAACATGAAAGTGCATTACATAATACCAGTAAAATCGTATTCATTTTTCCTCCTATGAATTTCTCTGCAAAAATTTATTTACTTCTTCTCTAAAATCGTTGCTTCTCCTTTGTGCAATCTGAAGTTCTTTTCCATTATCCATATAAATAATAAAGCCCTTTATTTTTTCAATATGCCTTAAATTAACCAGATTTCCTCTACAATTCACAACAAAATCATATGGTTGCAGTTCTTCAACCAGTTTTTCAAAGATACAATCATACTCATATGTAATATCAGACAATGCTATCAGTACTTTTCTGGATCTTTTTATGTATTCAAAATATAAAATATCCCTCAGTTTCAGTTTGATCGACAGATACTCTTTTCCATTGCTGTCAGTCACTTTATAAAAATTCTTTTCTACTATGGCATCCGGCAGTTGATTCAGAAGTTCCAATATCTGCAATTCCAGTTTATCATATTCCAATGGTTTACATAGAAATGAAAATGCATGAACTTCGTTAATGACCTGCATACAATATTCTTCATAACTGGTAATATACACTAATTTCACATCTGGAAATTTTTCTTTCAATTTTCTCCCCAGTTTAATACCATTCAGTTCTTCCATCGAAATATCTAAAATTCCGATATCAATACGACTGATATTTTCAAGCATTTGATTTGCAGACATAAATTTCTCTATATGATAAGCAATCTTTTGACTTGTAAAAATCTTATGCAGCATATTCACTGCACACTCAAGATCTGCTATATCGTCATCACAAACAGCAATTTCCAGCATATTACTCACCTTCTTCCTATCTTCCTACTATATCGGTAATTTTTATTTTTCCATTAAATAAATATAAAGTACTCTGCATATTATCTAAATAGGCTCTAAATAAATATCATATATATAGAAAATGTGCCATCATCTTGACGGCACATTTCCTATATTTTCCCCCCAAATTATATTGCTACAGTATAGAATACCATTGTCTGTCCATACTATCAGCTTCATACTGATATGTAATCAACTGATTCATGTCTTTTAAACCCGCCATTTCTATTAGGTTCTATCATTATATTATAGTTTTCATATTTTTATAGTATCCTGCATTATCCATAACACTATTATTGCCAGATGTACCCACAGTACTTACCTCAGAGTCCGAAATATTATACCCTGCCTTAAATGCAAGAATATCCTCCAATCCATATTGATTTTTATAATCCGTCAGCATATAGATATTATCTCGTATTTCCTCATATTTCGCATTGGCTTCCTGGGAGTTCATTATTTTACACATTTTCTCTGGAAGTCCGGTAATCTTCCCATTGTCATCTACGTTTATATCGTCAAATGAATACTGTCCATTTGTTGCTTTCTGAATGAACTGTTCCACTTCATAGTAAGCATTTACTAATCTATATTGTGTGTTAGAAATATCTGCTGTCTGAATATATTTTTCCCACATATCATCAGCAAAATTTTCCGATATCATATTTTTTATCTGTTCTTTGTTTTCTTCTGTAATGTCCCCGTTAATCGTAATAGTTCCAGATACATCTATTTCAATTTTCCATGATGTATCTGGCAGTTCAATTCCTTTTTCATTTGCTATTCTTTCTATTTCTGCATAAAAATCGTTTTTTATATAATTCGACTTCTCTGCTCTCTCATAATCAGATAAATTGGCAAATATTTTCACATATGCCATTTCCGACACACTTAACTGCTCCCCCTTTTTCATCTTATTTAATAATTCTTCTACACTATCCGTTCCCGAATATTTTTCATCTTCCGGCAACGCTTCAAATTGCATCTGATGTAATTTGTCAATTTCGCTTTGATATGTTTTTTCATATTTCTGCTTTATTGCATTTTTTTCTTCTGAATTATCTGCATTTGCTATTTCTTGTGAGTGCTGCACATTACTACTTGAAGTATCCCTGTTTTTCGTTTCCGTAATTTTTATTCTATAGGAACCTTCCCCGGAATCCGATGTCATATTGGAATTTTCTACTCTGATCACATAATCTGATGTAACGCAGTCCCAATTAGGTACCGTAAGCTGTTTATTACCATGTCCATCATCTGTCGCTATTCCAATCTGATTGCCATATAAATCGTACAATACTAAATTATATGCCTGACTATTCTTGCTTTCCAATGAAATCGTTATCTCTGAAGATATACCCATTTTAGAGTAAAAACTTTTTTGCGGATAAGAAAAAGAATAGTAATCTACATCATATTTTGAATCGATTGTTCCCTCTAAATAACTTTCATTATTATGCAACAATGTTCCTATATCATATGTACTGTAATAGCGATCTACCTGATCATCGTATTTCGTATGCTGATGATAACTATCATTCTTATTTGTTTTGGCATTTTCTATTAACACCGTTTGCTCATTTAATTCTTTCATCGGCGATTTAAAACTTTTTGCTGCATTTCCTGTCTCATATATTTTACTATCTACTATTCCGCCACCTATATAATGTACATAGTGTCCCATCTTATCGTCACCTCTTGGAATCCACGGATGGTATAAAAATACCATCCGTAATTTATTTATCTTTCTAAATATTTAGCCCACTATTATTCCGAAAGGAACTAAATAATCCAATGTCATCTGTGTCATTGTAGTGCAACTAGCATTTACATAAGAAATACCACTTACCCAATGTACTGTAACAGATGTTGCATAGTTTCCATCAATTGATCCTGATGGTGGATTATTGTCAACCAAGTCACTCCACCAACCACCTGTTTGTGCTAGTTTTTTTGAATAACTAGCAGTTGCTGGCGTATAATAATAGTCAATGCTTGATGCGTATGTATTATTAGCAAATGCTTTTGATTTATCCGAAAATTTCACACCTGTCAATGCATACTCATCTTCACTTCCACTAGGACAATTAATGGTCAATGTTTGCGTACTTGCTGATTGGCTAGATGAGCTTCGATTCCACTTTATTGTTGTATAATGTGTAAGATCCGAAAAGGTTGTTGTTTGTGCTATTGGCAATGGTTGTCCAGCATAATATCCATAATGATAACCGGTAGTTGCTGTTGCATCTTTTACCTTAAAAACAATATAATAATTTCCATCAATAAGACCTAAACTAATTACCTTATTCGACGTTCCTGCAATCGTTTTAGTTGTTGAATAATATCTGTCAAAATAACTGGTAACTCCCGCCTCATCCGATGAACGATATATTAAATTTATATCATTGTCAAAAATAAATACATTAACATTAGATTCTAACATAAATGTAATATTATTACAGTCCTCATCCGAAACAACACATTGATAATAATGTCCCTGATTTTCATCATATGCAGAATCATTCAGATACCCCTCTCTTAATGCCGAATTATAGTTGCTCTGACCTTTTGGATTCAGTAAGAAACCAGACATTACAAACCCTTCTGATGTTTTTGCATATGTACTAAAAATTTCTGTATTCGATGTCCATTTCTGATCAGAGAAATTATATTCCATCGTGCTTGCACTCCACATATATTTATTTGACACCCTTCTTGTATCTGCATATGCACTTGCTCCATCATTTGTTGCATCCGTAAAGTCACAAGTCACTTCTTCGGTTGCAATTTTCGATTGTAATAATGTTAAATCCGTGTCGTTATCTTCTGTATTGAAATGTACTTTATTGCCATTATCAATACTTGCCGCATTCGCTACTGAGACATTTCCTAACAGCAAACATGCTGCCAATAATATTGTTGCTATTTTTCTCTTTTTCATGAATAATTCCTTTCTGTTCATAGTTCTTTATTTTATAGTTTTTTGATTTATATAGATTCATTATTAAAACGCTTTCCCTCCCTCTATTGTTTATTTTTTAATTTAAAAATTTCGAATCATATATTTTATCTAAAAAACTATATTACTATACTTGACACACTTCCCTATATTTTTTCAAAAATATTATATTTCTAAAGTACAGAATACCATTGCCTGTTTGTACTATCAGCTTCATATTGATATGTGATCAACTGATTCATGTCCTTTAAACCACTCTTTCCATATAAAATGCTTAAAGTCATATCCGGCACATTGTTCCATCCTTTAGTTGACATAGTTGAAACCAGGTCATGTATCCAATTCTTCATTTGCTGCTTGAACTCTTTCGGAACTTTTCCAGAATCTTCAACAGCCTTATCCACTAAGTCTAATATATTCTCTCCTGACTCCGTATAATATGTCCCGTTTTTTTCCTCAAGTTTATCTAATTCATATCCTGTATAACTATAAACTTGATGATATGCTTCGTATTTCATTTTTGATTCCTTTGTTATCTGAGAACTCTCACAGCCATCTTGTGTTGAACAATAATATATATGCTTATAGAGGTTTTTTCCGTTATCTCCTACATTTAAGGCATCCTGCATCAACACCTTTGTTTCTTCATCCACGCCATCTACCGTTATTTCATAACTGTATGGATCGACAGTAAAAGTACAATCTTTCGTAATAGAAGATGTATCTACACCAGCCTGCTTTAAAATATTTGAAATTTGCGAATTTATCAATGCTCTTTCAAATTGGATTTTATCCGAATCTACACTGTCACCGTCCACTTCAATTCCCCTGAACAAAGAATCCTGATAATTTACACCATTTATCTTTCCTGTCCGGCACATCTGCATCTCATAATTATATGCAATCCTACGTTCTGTATCAGTCAGATTAGTCTCGTAATACTCTGAACTCTTATCAAAATACTTGGAATGAATATAATTTTCAGGATTGGAATGCGTTTTTGCTTCTGCGGCAAGTTTAGAATACTTTTCCGTTAATGCCTCCCTAAATGCTTTACCTGTACTCATATATTCACTTGTTTTCGCATTAATCTGTGTTCCTGCATTCTCAATGATCTCCTGATTCGTTTTTTTGGCTGAAGCTATATAGGACTTTAAGTCAATGCTGCTATCAATACTTGTATTATGTGTTCTTCCACTTGTACTTTTTGTAAGTTTTTCCTTTCCTGATGCGCTTATCGTCAAAGTATCTCTTGTGCCTATACAACCATTGCTTCGACTGATTGTCGCTTTTTGTTGTTGACCAAACAGGACATTAAGCAATGACTGATTAGCATAAATTCGGCTGTTAAAAAAAATATTCATAGTATCACCCACATTTCTAATATGACTTATATCCTGTATTTGCTATATCGTACTCCCATTCCAGTGTTATTTTAACATTTTTCATTGTTGATTTTGCTGTTGCTAAAGCATTATATTTAAATTGCCATCTTTGTGCTGCCTGAAATCCATCCGAAACATCTATATTGTAATGTCCACTCGATGCACTTGCTACCGTAGATGTATACCAAGTACTTGATTCTGTTGCAGGAAGTACCATATGATGAACATTTCCCTGACTCGGTGATTGAGTACCTGATGTATTTACTGATGTAACAATGGCTTCTGGTGGAATTGTAGTATTATTTGCCAAATTCAATGTAAGAACAGAAGAATCTACACCTGATAAACTTATTGATGAATTTCCAGGATTAGATGCTGTTCCACTAAAAGAAAACACTCCTCGTCCAGTTTTAATTCTCTCATTCATCGAAAGTGAAAAATACATTGTACCCTCACAAGTTCCACGATTAACATGAATATAATATGTCTGTGATGAAGAAGTGAGATTATCACAAGCCACCGCCATAAATGGAATAACCGTGTCCATATCCAAAACATCGTCAGGGCTGTACTTTTCATCTAAAATTCTATTACTTGAGTTTCTCATTTCAAGATACATACCTTCATTTTCCGCATTGTAAGAACATCTTGCATACACACGCTTTTCTTTCGGAAGTGTAAATTTAACCCAAAAATCTTCCTCTGTTTCGGGCAATACCACAGTTATCGTATTTGTTGTACTATATGTACCCCATGAATACGCATTAGCCCTTGTCGTATAGCCACCATTTACCGTTACAATTGATGCTTCCACTTTTGCTGTCGGGAAAAGACCAATGATACAAACAATCGCCAAAACCATTGATAAAATTTTTTTGATACCTTTCATGATAAATTCCTCCTTGATAATTTTTTTACTACTTCACCATAACCATATCATTTTTCCTACTTTTTTCAATATTTCTTGCACGAAGTACGATTTTTTCAACACGAAATACGACAAAGAGTAAATTTCTACCCATCTTAGCCCAATCTTATGTAAAAGCAGTCAGAAATTTAATATATCATTTTAAGAGGATTTTGCTATTTCACATATCGTTTCACTGCAATCTTTCCCATAACCATAAATACTGCTACCAGGACTATACTTACATACCCGGCATAAAAATAATCTTGCAGATCCAGACAAAACAAAATGATAAGAACACATACCTGTAATGCCGTTATGCAATGTGTTACCCTTGCATAATACCTTCTTTCTTCCTCATCAAGCGGTTTATTGATACTTTCCACTGGGGCAAGGACAATAATAATTACCACAGCAAGAACTCCTATCAATAAAATCACGGCATTAGGAACATTTTTCATTACAGGCTCATATGTATAAACCGGAATAAATAAAATTGCCATTGATATCAAAAAACAGCCGATTCTACTCTTACAGTGGCTGCCCCCACTATAGCTTCTCAACGAGGCATAAAATAACAGGAAGACCAGAACAAGTCCCGGTCTCCCCGTCACAATGCCAAATATTCCAGAAGCCAAAAGGTTTCCTGCAACAACAATGCCATTTTCTATACCATATCGGTACAGTTCTGCATCCTCTTTTTGCACAATCCCCTTTTGTATCAATATTTCATTTATCTTCTTTGCAAATTTAGCAATCATACCCTGTTACCACCTTAAAATTTTCTAAGTTTTTTTGCATTATCCGGTAACTTGTCCTGTCCGAAAATAAACCAGCAGCAACGGTTCATATTGGTTGCAGTTACCGTAAGGGCAAGTGCTGCCACGCTGGTTAATGCTCCATGACTGAGTCGGTTCATCAATTTTCTTAATTTTGACATATATGTATGTCCTCCTTTTCATTTGATGAATGCACTATATCATACTTTACAGGAAAATCTGTCAAAGTGTAACCGATTGACATTTAAGTGTAACGCTTTGCATTTATTCCTTCACTTCAATTCCATAGAGCATTGCAGAAACCTCAAATATATCCCCTTTATCTGTAAAACTGACCGTTCCATTGTATTTTTCTACCACTTTACGAACACTCTGAACACCATGCCCATGTCTGATATTATCTTTCTTGGTTGTTTTCAGGCTTTTATTTTTCTTTCCTGTTTTGCTGTTTGTTATTATAAGAAGCAAAATCCCGGACTGGTACTTATTTTCAATCTTTACAAAACGCTGTCCCTCCGGCACCTTGCTGCAGGCTTCTACCGCATTATCCACAAGATTTCCATACAATACACCTATATCCCCGTGATCAAGCTGCATCTGCTTTGGAATACGAATAGATGTTTCTACTTTTATTCCCCTTGCCTTTGCCCTGCCAAATTTAATGCGGAGCACAGAATCTACGATTGGATTATCAGAATACTGCTTTTCATCTATCTGCTCAAATTCCATGCACATCGCACCGATTTTCTCTGAAAGTTCCTGCCCATCACTATTTTCCACCAGATGATACAGTTCATGCAATTTATGTTTCATATCGTGCTTTAACTTCTGCACTTCCTTATTCTGTTTTTCTGCTTCTTCATAATAGATGTCTTTATAGTGCATTTCTTCCCTGTACATTGCATCCTCATACTGTTTTTGCACAAGATAATTAAAACGTTCCATCATATACAGCATAAAATAATCTGTCAGGACAATGGAAATTACAATACTGGCACACATAAGCAGGCTTTTTTCACCGCCAGCTTCCAATGACAAAAGAATAACAAAGCAACAATTCAACACCGTAAAGGTAAATACCATAACCAGCACACCCAAAATTTCTCTTGGAAAGTCGGCAATCTGCATCCCTTTCTTTGAAATCAATTTTGACAGAATATACATCACATTTCCACGAACAAAGCTGCATATTACCATTACAAAATAATATTTATAACTTTCGCCCACATGAAAATTCATCGCATGGAGTAACAGCAAGGCTACAGGTTCAAACAGCATTCCAATACCCATGAATGTCACAATATTTATAATTCTCGTCCACATTCCTGATTCATAATAAAATGATAACAGTATAAGCACAATCAAAAGAGTCGCAAGATTCAGATACGGATTTTTTATGCTGCTGACAAATGTCCATATAATTGCAGCAATGGTAAATCCAGCCCATATCCATACCTTTGATACTGGTTTCATTTTCTTATTGGAATGAAAATAATACATAAACACTGCCAGATCAAACAGGCTGATGGCAAAGCGTATCACATATTCCATCCTTAAACCATCCTCCTTACAAACTCCATATGTTTTTCTTTTAAATTCTGCTTATGGGAACGGGCAATCAGAAGTCTTTCTTCATTGTCCATCACTACTTCATCTCCCTCAATCGCCCTGATATGCCCAAGATTGATGATATATGATACATGAATATGGGCAAAGACCTTATCATCAAGCTGTTTCCATATTTCTTCAGTTGTCATATTTGCCTTGAAATTTTCTGAGATCGTATGTATCACTGCCTGACGACCTTTCTTCTCAAAATACACAATATCATCGCAGCTAATACGAAACTGATTTTTTCGGAACTGAAAGACAAAGTCACGCTTTATCATATGAAGATACTGCATGGCTTTTAAAAGGACGGACTCCAGCTTTTCCACTGTAATCGGTTTAGAAATATAGTCAAAGGTAATAACCTCAAAAACATCCATAACATACTGCGTATATCCAGTCAGGAATACAAACAATGCTTTGGCATCTATTTTCCGGATTTCTTTTGCAAGCTGCAAACCATTCATCTCCGGCATTTCAATGTCAAATATATACAGATGATACATTTCCCCATCATCTATAACATGCTTCAGCAACTCCTTCGCTGTAAAATACACTTCATAAGAAAACTGGTACTGCGCTAACTTATCAAAAGCACTTTCCAGCATTTCTACATCTGTTCTGCTGTCATCACAGACCGCAATATTAAGCATAACACTTCCTCCTTTTCGGGCTTGGAAGTAGGAAGCACTTCAATTTATCTAATCAACTTAGATAAATAAGCCAGCACACGGTCAAAAAAATCATTTCTCTGCTCCTTTGTGCTGTTCGCAACATAGTAATCCAGATTAAAATCTTTCATACTGCTCTCACCTGTTATCAGATATGTAGGATCAATTCCATATTTATGATAGAGTGTCAACACTTTATCTACAGATATTCCCGTTATACCCGCCTCAAGCTTTCGATAATGTTCTACTGTAACATCCAATGCATCCGCAATTTCTGACTTTTCGAGGTTCATATTCAGTCTTGCCTCTCTTAGTCTCTTTCCTATCTGTATATTGGCATCTTTTCTTCCTGTGTCCAAGATTTTGCACCTCTTTTCCATGTTAATCATATCAATGGGACTTTGATTCTCATAGTCCAGAAAACAACCCAACGTACATCATTTTATGCTCGTAAGCAGGTTAATTTTTGCTTTTATTAAAAAAACGAATGGCACATCTGATACCATTCGTCTTTATCTGCTCTATATTCTGTTGTAAATTCTATTAGCGGACAGTTTTTGGCTATTTATCATATCCATCACTGCATTTCTTTTACTCTGACATCCACTGTATTTTTAAAATTTTCAATCTGATGTGAATACTGTTCATTCATAAGCGTGGAATGAATCATAAAATCCGCTGTTGCAATATTATTTGCAATCGGTATATTTTGGATATTTGTAAAATGGCAAAAGCCACATAAATTTTACTTTTTTGCAAGTAATTTCATAGCTATATCATTAAGCTTTTTCATATAAAAACCTTTTTATTTTTTTTTTATATCGACAAGCATCTTATAATATTTCACCTTTTCTGCACGAAGTAAGATTTTTTTGCACGAAAAGCATAAAGATGCATTAAAGACATTAAAGCATAACGTTTTTCTTAATATAAAAAATCTTAGTTTCCTGCTCGATAAAATCAAAAGAATTATACTTCGTGCAATAAATGCGTATTTCGTGCATAGAGAGTGTAAATTTATATTTCTGTATGCTATTATTTTCCAAATAATGTGCATATATATTGAAATTTGTTCATTAGTGGAAGGAGAATTACAATTATATGAAGAAAATTAAGAAAATAATAGCTATTTTATCATTAGCCATGATGCTTGGAATAACTACCATTCCTAATTACGCTTATGCAATGCCATCTGAAGAAAATGCGGCTATAGATACAGTGGCAGCATATGTTAAGGAAAATGCAGAAGAATTTAGTGATGAAAGAACCCCTATTGAAACCATTTATTTTGCTATAGATAAGAATGGAGAGATGACCATAATATCTGGTGAGACAGAAACATATAAGCTGGTTGAGGATGTTATTGTAGGAGGCTATATGTTTTTTGATGATGGGTTAAAAGGAGTTAATCATTACTATGAGGTACAGATGACCGCAACTGTAATAGATAAAAGCGACTATTTTACATATCATAGTTTATCTGTAAAGCCTAAAAATAATTCATCATATTTATCTGCTGTTTCAGCATCTCATGCAAGCTATTTGAGAAAAACTACTGTAAGTGATGCTAAACAGTATTATTATGCTGGAAGTACACCGAATAATCCATATGTATATGTTAAATCCAGTTTTTCGGTAAATGGAGACACAAGCTACTCAATTCCAGAAAAGAAACTTACTAATCCTATAAAGTAAAAACTTAATTTTGTTATCCAATTGGATTGTTGCATTCTGTGATTGCGAATTAACAAGTCAGATTATAGAAAACTCATGAACTTAATAACAGTATAGTTTGCACATTATTTTGCCCACCTATATAATTAATATAGGTGGGATTTTATAGACATTATTTTGATTGGAGATTAAAATGATTGAGATTGTTTTTGATGAAGGAATTGCAGCTAATTTACGAGTCATTATACGACAATGTAAAAGAGAACCAGAAAAAATAATTACATATATGAACGAAAAAGGACAGGCAAGTGATGTGGCATTGAATGATATATTGTGTTTGCAATTATATCTTGATAAAGGACCCATAAATTGTTGTTTGGATAGCAATTGTAGGAAGAAATTCATTGAAGAAATATATTATGAACATTATTCATATATTGATAATCTAAATAGATTTAAAAAAATAAAAAGGCTTGCGAACGAAAAAAATGCATTCAGAATATGGGTGGATAACTTACCTTCTTCCTTATTGGGATTATATTGTGTTTGTAATGAACTTAAAAATTGTAATGTTAATATTTATGTGATGGATATAAATGTATGTGTTGGAGGCTATGGCAATATTTTTTCTTGGGCACAAGTGGAGGCAGAAATTATGCTTGGTTTATTGAAGGAAGCGAAAAAATTAACACGATATGAACTAAACGAATGCATAAATAGTTGGAATAAAAATATTAATTCTAACTGGAATTTGAGAAGCTATATCAATGGAAGCATTGTAAGAATACATGATAACTTTTTTGATGATATTATATTAGGCGTATTTTGTGAAAATAAGATTACGACAATCAATAAAATAATTCAGAATCTTTCAGAACATTATTTGGCATGTATAGATGATTATTATATTATTTATAGAATTAGATACTTAGTTAAAAAAAATAAGCTGTCCATAATAAAAAATAACAGTAACGCATATTTGACATTAGTACAAAAGAATTTTTAATAAAAATTTTATTTCACTTTAAATTTGTCCGTTTAAGAATAATCAATGATTTTTGGTGCGCCGTACTCGTTCAGATACCGGGCTATCTGATTAAGATTGCCGCTGATCCGCCCGTACTCGGCTGCTAACCAGCCGACAGCGGCAAGCAATTCATCATTAATAGCGGACACATGGATAACGTGGCGGATAGTCGCCCGCTAGATAGCCTGCCGCAAAAACAGATATTAGGGGAAGTGATTTTTTCTCACTTCCCCAGCAACATCTTATTTCCAGTTATAAATGCTGGTATACCATTTATATGTTCTTGTTCCTGTTACATAGGTGACATCACTACCGCTATCTTTTTTGGTAAGGGTTATGCTACTACTTTGCCACGGATTTAATACAGTATATTTTGAAGAACTATATCCAATTAGAGTTAAAGCGTGGTATTTTTTTCCTTCATCAGATTTCCGCTGCATTTGCATATATATTGGGCGATAACCATTGATTTCTGTCTTAACTGATGAATAGCTTAGAGGGTTTCCAGACTTGGGAGATAACCCATGATTTTTTGCAACAGAAATAACTTCTGAATTAGTTAGTCCTTCATTTTTAGCAGAGCCTAACGCTTCTTTTGTAACACCTTTTGCTGTTAAAGAAGTTCCCTTTTTGTAGTTAATAATCGCAGCAGTAACCGCAGCACCGCACCATTCTTTCTGTGTACCATTAAAAGTCCCGTCATCTGTTTGAGGAACGCATACAACGCCTAACGGACTAGGATTGCTTGATTCCATAAGGGAAATACTATTTCCATCTGTTTCTGAAAGTACATTTGTAATATTAACAATATTACCAGTAATACTTTCATTCATCAAAGAAACGGTATTTTCAATTTCACTATCCGGTGTAAGTGGCTCTACAAAATCATTTACTACTGCAAAAAATCCAGCATTATTGGAAACTAGACTAATAGGAGAACTTTGAGAGCTTACATTCTGTAATTCATTTAACTTTTCAGCCATTAAATTTTCGTCAAGCTGTGTGTAATATTCACCATTTTCGTCATAGATGGTGAGCATTGCAAAAATTTCACCATTTTCCATAACAGGAAAATCGTAAATTCGGTTAGTACCATCAGATTCTTGAATATTAATAGGATAGCCCAAAGTATATTGTACTTCTCCCGCATTAATTCCGTTAGAACTTAAATGATGGGAGAGAAATTCGGGGAACTCCTCTTTTGCATATTCAAGAATTTCTTCAGGAGTTTCTTCAGTGACAACATAGCACCCACTGGTATTTTCTGCTGCAAAAGCAGATATACTACAAACTCCTAATATAAGTGTTAAAGATAATATACCAGAAATAATTTTTTTAAATTTCATAATTGTACCTCATTTCTAATTTAGTTTTTTTAACAAGCAAATCTTATAAATACATTGGAATCGCCCTTTTCAAAACAACGTACATATCAAATTAAAAATGATGGTTTTAGAATACCCTCTTTAGCCCTAAAACCATCATTGAAAATCATTTCTTTAAATCGATCCGATTTCCATTCCTATCTACTATGTAAATATATGTAGGGGGAGTATCTAAAGCTGATCCGCTTAAATACAAATAAAAGCCGTTCGGTAACTCGTATTGATAAATATAATTCCCACTTCCTATATCTTGATAGGTATATTTTTCAAAATCTTCCCATGTGACGTTGTTAATACCTTTTGATTCAATTATAGAATTGACAATATCCATTGATAAATGGGAAGTAGATGATTGATGTACGAAAAACACTCCTATCACCAAAACAATCAATACTATAAATATACTAACATATCTTTTCATCATCTATTAGTATATTTTACTAAATAATATCCGCAAAATGTGGAATAATTTAGTCCTGAGCCATAATTTCGGTCACAAGATTGAGGGTCTGTAATTTTCTTTCCACTTGCATCAACATTAGAAACTTTTAAATAACCTTGTTTATGCGACCAATAGCCATCTCTATTTTGTACATACCAGTGATAATCAGAATTAGGAGCGATAACTAAGGCAACTTTGTATTGATTCTTTCCCGGAGTTGCATTTTTACTTGAATTTGTAATTTCACGTCCGCTACCTAAATATGGACCATCAGCTTTAACAGCTTTTTCAATCGCACTTTTTGTTAAAGACGTATAACGCTTACCTGATGGATCGCCTGGCTGTAATTTGCCTTCTGTTGTTTTTAATACGTCCATAGCGTAAGCATAGCAATTTGCCCGTCTAATGTTTTCATCTTTATTCCAATAATCAGGATTATAGACAGGCTCATATCCACTTGTTGGAAGAAGCGAAGTTTCAAGTGGCATAGGAATGTCAATATCTAAAGCTGTGGCATCAACGGTTGTTGTGGTTGTTGTGGTTGTGTATGGAGTAGGTGAAGCCAATTCCAATGGCTCATGACTTACCATTTCCTTTAAATCATCAGATAAGCCATTATACCATTCTAACCAGTCAAGAGTTTCTTGTGATAACTCGGTTGCTTTGAAGGACCGCCCATTGTAAACAACTGAATCATCAGTGTCATTTGCTGCAAAAGCGACTGTTGACATCATAAGGGTTAACGTCAACATCGTAGCAATTACTGATAAAAACTTTTTCATAAAGTTTTCCTCCTTTCAAAAATCCAGACTAACCGCACTATCAAACAGCTTTTATTCATAATTATAATACCACACAAATCGATATTTGTATATACAGGATACTGAATATAATTTCCAATAACTTGAAATATCTTTATTTTTATGCGCAATATCCAAAATTAACTGTAAATTTTGAGTTTATTTTTTTTCCACAAAAGATTTAGGAATAGTGGGCTGCTACCTATGAAATTCTTGTGTATTACTTTACCGCACATGAGCATTAAATGCTGGAATGTCAGTCAAGGTAAGGATTCCAGCCTTAACTGACAATTCTTGCATTTGATATAATCAGAGAATAATTCACCGAAACACCTACACAGTTTTTTTTCCACTCATAATGTCAAAATAACTTCCACATCTCTTCTAAATTCCAGTCGGCTATTCTTATTGTCTTAATTTAAATACCGAAACCATACCACTAAGTGTAGTAGCCTGAGCTGTAAGTTCTTCACTTGTCGCTGATGTTTCCTGTGCCGCAGCCGAATTATTCTGAACAACTTCAGCAATTCTTTCTGCGGTTACCTCTACCTGTTCCATACTGTCTGCCTGTTCAATGGAAATTTCTTTTATTTTTTTCGCACTGTCTGCAATCGCCTGTATGCCATCCACAACTTCTCTCAATGAAGTTGAGGCTTTCTCTGCATACATATTTCCATCTCCAACCTCATGAATAGCCGCTTCAATAAGTGCTTTTGAATCCACCGCTGATTTTGCACTCTGTTCTGCAAGGTTTCTGATCTGATCCGCAACAACAGCAAAACCTTTTCCGGCTTCTCCGGCTCTTGCTGTCTCAATCTAAGCATTTAATGAAAGAAGATTTGTCTGGCTTGCAATATCTTCAATCTGTGTGATAATTGCTCCTATCTTCTCAGAGGTTTCATTTATGCGTGACATAGCCTGCACTAATACTTCCATATCTCCACGACTGCCTTCTGCAATCTCCGCATACTTATAGGCTTCATCGTAAGCTGTTCCCAATTCTTCTGCTGTTGTTTTTATTCCGCTTGTAAGTTCATTGATAGTTGCCTGCATTTCCTCAACCGATGCCGCCTGATCCGTTGCGCCTTCTGCTAAAGACTGTGCCGCTTCTGCAAGATTTGTGGAACCTGTAAGAACCTGCCCCGATGCATCATCTACCCCTCTTACAGTTGTATCAATCTCCTCATTCATTTTTCTTATGCCTGTCAGCAAACCAGTAAATGCTCCTGTATATACTTCCTCACACTCTGTATCAATCGCAAAATTACCCTCTGACATTTCATTTAACATTCTGCCAGAATCTTTAATGATAACTCTGATTCTGTCTGACATTGCAGATACACCAGACACAAGTTCCTTAATTTCATCCTCAGACTCAACCGTTGGAAGTGGAGAATCTATGTCACCCTCTGCAAATGTAATAAATCTGTCCTTTAATTCATTTAATGGTTTTTCAATGCTCTTTGATATTGCAACAGAAAGACTGTTTGAATAAATCGTTGATACTGCAATTACAATTATTATAATTGTCAATGCAGCTATCATAATCGTCCTCAACTGTGCACGTTCAGCATTTCCCAATGAAATATTCAAAGCCATAAGTTTCTGTAAAGCATCATCCAACGCCTGATACTTTGGTGCTGCTTCATCGGTCATCATCTGCTGAGCCTGTAATGATTTCGCAGTATCAGTCGTTGCACCGACCTCAATTACTTTTGCATCCACTTCCTTATACTCTGCCCATGCTTTATCAATAGCGTCCATGCAGGCAGTTCCCTCTTTTGTTATCATTGTTGGGCGTATTTTTTCCAAATATTCCTCAAACGATTTAACAGCCTGTTCATGCTGTTCTTTCATACTTTCAATGAGACTATCTGAATCATAACCTACAATACCTCTTGAGGCAGCCCTTACTTCCGCTGATTCATTCATTGCCATAGCAATGTCTCCCTGTGGATACGCATAATTATCCAGTATCGTTCCATAGTTGTTTATCGTATAAAGCATAATCACTACAACCAGTGCTGATAATATTCCAAAAATGAGAATAATCTGTCTGAAAGATTTTTTCAGTCGTGCACCAATCTTCATTTTGTTAAGTTTCTTAAACATTTGTCTTGTCTCCTTCCTAATGGATAAAATGGTTCTTTGTTGTCCCATCAATATGTATATATACAAGTCAATATATGACCGTACATCAAGGTGGTTTCAATATAAAAGGCACATTTCAATTATGCACTAACGCATAACCAAAATGTGCCATATACAATCACAAAAGAAAACAGACTTATTCTGTCTGTCTGTCTGTCTGTCTGTCTGTCTGTCTGTCTGTCTGTCT
>NZ_QSCK01000034.1:36408-44403 GCF_003463035.1 Roseburia sp. OF03-24
CTGTCTGTCTGTCTGTCTGTCTGTCTGTCTGTCTGTCTGTCTGTCTGTCTGTCTGTCTGTCTGTCTGTCTGTCTGTCTGTCTGTCTGTCTGTCGAGATTATATGTATCAGCCTGCATATATGCAACCCATTTCTGTGTTTTTTTCGTATAAAATTTATTACTTGCAAAATTTTATACATAACCACAGTCCATCTATCTTACTCAAAGGATAACTTATTCCTCGATAAATTACTCGCCATTTCTTGCATTTTTTTATATTTTCGCCATTTTTTGCCTGCTATTAAAACAAATAAAAAGGACGCAGGATTTTACTCCCACGCCCCTAAACTTATCTGGCTTTATCTTCTCTGACTTTTGGCAGCTCCTTCCCCGCCGTTTCCTGCTTTGCCTCCGATGTCTTTCTTGCCTCAAAAGCATCTGCATTATACTTGTACTCCTGTGGTTCAGCTACCATCGGTGAATAGATGATCTCTCTTTCTGTATCCGGTGCTTTCTGTTCCTTATCCTTTGTCTGCTCCATACGCTTTTCCTTATCAAACCGCACATTCATAGCCAGATTATCCAGCTTATCAATCGAAGCATCCAGATGCAGCTCCATTGATACAAGCAATTTTCTCACTGCTTTCATAGGGGCAAGTGCCGCCTTTGTGAGAGGGTGTTTCTGTTCCTTCTGTGAATAATCCATCTCCGGTTTATCTGCAAAGGTACGGAACGCATTGTTTACGGTCTGACCAGCTTCACGGAATCCCTTTGCAAGAAGTGCTGTCCTTGCAATATCCCTGTCTGTAGATACAATCGTATCTTTTACCACTGTTCTGACATTGAGAAGTCTTTTCTTAATTCCTACAAATTCTGTCACCCTGTAAAGTGCCGCCCTGCCCTTTGCCTTTGTTTCATCAACAATATTCTTGGCAGTAGATTTTACCTGTACCTTTATCTCAGATACCTGTGACTTTATCTGCTCACATCTGGCATTGAGTCGCTCCTGTGCTTCTGTTAATGCTTTTTTTGCATTATTGATAAGTGTATCTTCCTGCATTTCTTTGATCTGATTCTGCATATTGGTGAGTTCTTCCGTCATGGAATCAATCTTTTTCTCCAGTACATCCACATAGCTGCATATCTCAAATACATCATTTGCCTGTTCTTTCATAGTATTCTTTTTTAATAAATCGAGAAGTTCTCTTATGATCTCCTCATTAGTAAGTGTCTTTTCTGCTTCCATCTGCTTTTCCTCCTTATAAACGGGGCAGCATATGCCGCCCCTTAGCCTTAATTATCGAAAGGGTGTATCCTTTTTATCCTTGTCGGGATTTCCGTGGTTCTGTTCGGCATTCTCCCTTGCTTTTTCGTTGCTCTTATCCTTTGCTTTCTCATATTCTGCAATAATCTCATTATAGAGCTTCTCCCTGAAATCCTTTGTGACCGGATAGCAGACATCCTGATAAATCGGTTTGCCATTCTCGTCCACCTGCTTTGTCTTATAAGAAGGCATTGACACAAAGATTTTTTCTTTGCCCTGAAGGATATTTATATTATTTACAATGAAACTGTTTTCAAAGTAAATACGGGCAAGTCCCTTGATATTACTGCCTTCCCTTTCATAAGGTGTTACCGTCACGGAAAACTCCGGCATTTCCTGAGTTTTTCCCTGTGTCTGTGTTTCTGCTTTCTCCGGCTCCCTGATTTTTGCATAAGCCCCAAGGATATTAGTATAGAGTTCCTCACGAAACTCTGCCGTGATAGGATTGCATACATCCTTATAAATCACGCTGTTTTTCTCATCACGCTCATTGGAACGGTATCTTGGCATTGATACAAAAAGCTCTCCCTTTTCCTTATTTTCAAGGATTGCGATATTGGTAATCTTGAATGAATCACCAAATACCACGGTCGCAAAACCCTTGATATTGCTGCCATCTCTTGCTCTTACCTCGTTTACCTTAATTGAATACTTCATACGCTGTTCCTCTCTTTCTTATACTTCTGAATTATCATTGTTTTCTGGTATGATAAGCTCACACCAAAGCTGTTCTATCTGTTCACAAGACAATCTGCCATTTAACCAGTTGCCAAGTGTAACAACCACTCCGTCCTGCTCATAGTAGAGCCATTCCTGTGTTTCGATGTTTCCCTCATACACGATAGTCACATCAAAATCAGGCATAAATAATCCTGCCTCCGTATCCCAGATACAGGCAACTCCCTGTCTGAGTGTCAGATTCAGGCTTTCGACATACACAGACCAGCCGCTTACGACAATCTGAAAGTCATCATCAACCTCTGCAATATCGTCCTGAGTGTCGATCAGCTCCTCCATTTCCGATACTGCTTCTTCTATCTCCCCCAGTCGGTATCTCTTATTCATCTGCCGCCTCCTTATATCTGCACCTGACAACAAAACGCATTGTTCCCTGTCCCGGCATTCAGCATTTCACTTCCGGTTTCTTCCATTACCGGGTATCTGATATCTATGCCCGGTATCTCAATAATGCCGATGACACTGCCTTCTTTAAGAATGGCTTCCTCCTCTTTACTAACGGTGGTTTGCTCTTTCTCAACCTCTGACCTTTCATCCTGCTTCTCCTCCAATGTCTGCTCAAATTCATTTATGAGCTGGTTCGTGTTTCTCTCTCCGGTTGTACACCAGAAAAAAGGGACTGCCATAATGGCAATCCCTGCTGTAATCAGTAGTCCTGTGACCACTTTCCTTATGCTCATAGAGTTTCACTCCTATCTTTTCCTGTTTCTGTCCGGCATATAGATTCCCTTATCCTCTGCAACAATGCCCGCATTTTCTATTCTGTCCTCAGACTTTTCTTTGTCCGGTCCGCCAAGATCTGCGTCCATAGCTTTTGCATTCTCAAGGTCAAGCTGGGCATTTAATTCATACTGCCTTGCAAGTTTTTCTTCCAGTTCTGCACTATATGCAAACGGCTTATCATACTCCGCCTTTGAAGCCTCAAGGTCATTCTGGTACTGTTCAATCTTCTTTTCCAGAAAATCAACATTTTCATGAAGTCCGTTGAACAGGTTCTCCAGCTTTACCATACTTCCCACCGGACTTGTGGAAAGTTCTGCCTTGTATTCCGTCTTTCCACGAAGCACCATATAGTTGATACTGAGAAAATTCTTTTCCACCAGAAGCTCAAAGCCGTGGAACTTACCGACTGGAGTGGTTTCGCCTGTCTTACATTTGCTGATTGCTTCAAGCATTACGGTTCCACCATCCACTCGCTCTGTATAAGTTGCATTGCCTATGGTAATGGCAAAGTCAGGGTTATCAATCAATTCCTTATCCCTTGCCTTTATATCCTCCCTGACATTGGCAAGTTTCTCTGTCGCAGTTTTGATGAGTTTTGGATATTTGATCATAAAATTATCCTGCAATCCGTATCTCTGATTATCATACGACGCTTTTAAGAGCTTTAATCTCTGGACATCATTGTCAACCTCCATCTTTTCCCTGATTAAAGGGTTGCCTGTCGCAACCGCCTTAATCTCCGCATAAGAAAGTGTTGCCTCATCAATGTCCTCACAGCTTCGGCTCACTGCCTTGCTTGTCATAACCTGACTGATGAAACGCTGCTTGTTTTCCACAAGTGACCAGTTGTATGCATCAAAGGTTTGTTTTGTAACATATCGGTAGATTGCCACCTCATCGTTTTTATTTCCCTGTCGGATACCTCTGCCTTCCCTCTGTTCAATGGAAGAAGGCTTCCACGGGCAATCGACATGGTGCATTGCAACAAGGTGTGTCTGTACATTAACTCCGGTTCCGCACTTATCTGTCGAACCGATAAGGACTTTTTTCTTACCTGTCCTCATTTCCTTAAAGAGTGCATCCCTCTGTGCGTCTGTTTTTGCATCGTGAATAAATGCTATCTCCTCCGCAGGGATACCATACTTGATAAGTGACTCCTTCAGATAATCATAAATCGTAAAGTCCTTGTCCGGTCCCGGTGTTCCAATATCCGAAAAAATAAGCTGACAGCCTATATGACCATCAGCATTTCCTTTTACATATTCTTTCCAGACATTTTCCGCTACCTTATTGAGCTTTCCGTCCGGGTTGTTCGGTGCGTCCTTATCAATCAGTCTTGCGTCTGTTCCAAGAAGTCTTGCTTCGTGCGTAATCTTTAAGAAGTTGTCAACACTTGGATCAACACCCCCGCCCCTTATCCTTTCTGCCCTTACAACAAATTCTTCCATTACCTGCTTCACATACCAGTCCGGCTCCGACTCCACGATGATAGGCTTGCCGCCACGCAGAGCTGGCACATCAAGGTCAAGCATATCCGCTGTCTGCACATCGGCAACCTCACGGAAGATGTTCATAAGCTCCGGCAGATTGGTAAACTTATTGAACCTGCTCTTGAAACGGAAACCACTGCCCTCAACCGTAAGCTCCAGTGCCGTTGTTACTTCTCCAAAGTTAGCCGCCCACGAGTCGAAATGATGAATTCCCATCTCCTCAAGTGCCGATTTCTGCAAATAAAGCTGCATAACATACATCTCACACATCGTGTTGCTTATCGGTGTTCCGGTAGCAAATACAATGCCCCTGCCATCATTTATCTCTGATAAATACTGGCATTTAAGCTGCATATCCGTTGACTTCTTAGCCCCACTACTGCTGATTCCCGACACATTATTCATCTTTGAAAAAATGGCAAGGTTCTTAAAATTGTGTGCTTCGTCTACCATAATAGAGTCAACACCCAGCTCCTCAAAGGTAATGAGGTCATCTTTCCTGCTCTCATCGGTCAGGGATTTAAGCTGTTCCTCCAGCTTTTTCTTCTGGCTTTCCATCTGCTTTACGGTCCAGCGTTCCCCGTTCCGCTCCTTCATATCATCAATCGCATAGGTGATCTCATTTATCTGTTCATTAAGCATTCGCTCCTTTCTCTCTGCCGAAATTGGAATTTTCTCAAATTGCGAGTGCGACATAATGATGCAGTCATAATCGCCTGTCGCAATCCTTGATACAAACTGCTTTCTCCGGCTCTTTTCAAAATCACGCTCCGTTGCAACCAAGATGTTTGCTGACGGGTAAAGCCTTAAAAACTCTGATGCTGTCTGACCGATAAGCGGCTTTGGAACAACCATGATGGTCTTATTGGCAAGTCCGAGTCTCTTCTGCTCCATGCAGGCAGCCATCATCTCAAAGGACTTTCCGGCACCAACACAGTGTGCCAGCAGGGTATTTCCTCCAAGAAGGATTCTTGCCACTGCATTTTTCTGGTGAGGCTTTAGCTCAATCGCCGGATTCATTCCCGGAAACTGTAAGTGGCTTCCGTCATATTCACGCAGACGGATGTTATTAAATGTCTCGTTATAATATTCCACATACTTCTGTCTTCGCTCCGGCTCTGCAAACAGCCACTCCTTGAACTTCTCCTTGATCATGTTCTGCTTTTCCCTTGCAAGCATTGTCTCATTCTTATTGACTTCGTAATGATATTTGCCATCACCGTCATCAATCCTATCCCTTACTGTTACAGTTTTAAGATTCAGCGTATCCTCAAAAATAGAATAAGCATCCATGCGGCTTGTACCATAAGTCTTAGTAGCTGCCACTGAATGCTTATCCATGCTCTTATTCTCGATGAACCATTCCATGCTCATCTTATTTAAGTGTACCTGAATGCCTGTATTGTAAAACTGGCTTCTGACTTCCCTTGCACGCCTTGGCGTATTGAGAAGTTCATAGATAAACTGCTCATAATCAAGCGGTTCAATCCATGTCGTACCAATCTTTACATCAATATCCGAGGCTTCAATCCATTCCGGCTGCACCTTTTCAAGTGCTGCCACATTTCCTGCAAATCTTTCTGCCTGCGGATTGTCTGTATCCGCTGCCATAGCTTTTGCTACACGAAGCTTGTCTCTCACATTTCCGGATAGATACTCGTCTGCTGTCTCCCAGCCGATATCCAGATTATTCTCGTTGTAGCGGTCGGTATTTAAGAAAACCAGTCCATCCAGTTCTTCCACAAGAACTGCCCTTCTAAGCTCTGCCAAAGCATCGTCACTTAGAGTTATCTCATCAGCTGTCTGCCCGGACTTTTCTGCAAGTTCTTCCTTTACATTAGTAATATCCGGCTCATAGATAGAGAGCATATAGGCAAGATTTACATATCCAAATTCATTGACGGATACATTCAATGCTTCCACAGCAGTCTCAACCCTGTCTATGACAGTCTTTGCCTTAATCGTCTGCTTATAAAACATATCCGCTTTTTTCACCTCCCCGTCTTCATTTACTTCTTCAAGACTGCAAAGAAGTGGGTAATCGCTGTCATCTCTGAAAGCTATTCTGTTTGCTTTTGAAGTAATGGCTCCATACTGCTTTACGAAGGCATCATATTTTACATTAAGAAGTTTCTGCTTATCAGAAAGCTCCTCCTCGCTGCAGCCATCCATCTGGATATCAATCAGATCTCTTGTTATCTGTCTGATTTCATCAAGGCTTCTGATTCGCTCCTCGGCAGTCTGTGATACTTCTTTTCTTACCATCTCGGAATTTTCCCTGTAATAGAGTTTTCCTTCAAAAAATGTGTAAGTGTAGTTTCTCACATCCGGATCAGCCGGGATAACTTCCTCCGTCTGCTCCGCCTCATCTGCCACTCTCTCAAAATCTGTCATCTGGGCTTTGATATTACCGATAGCTTTGTTTAATGCTTCATAAATATTGAAGTTCTCATCATCATTCACGCAGACTGTGTATCTGCTGTCCTGTCCGTAAATCCTTGTGTCATATTCCATAGATCCAAGCATCATCTCCGGATGCTCTGCAAAATAAGAGTTGACTGCAATGCCATTCTCAGTTACACCAAGGTGTACCCAGTCAGGTTCAATATCAATCTTTCTCTCCCTCTTCTGCAAAAACAGGATATCTGCTGTCACTTCGGTTCCTGCATTATCTTTAAATGCAGTATTCGGAAGTCTTATCGCTCCCACAAGCTCTGCTCTTTCAGCCAGATACTTTCGGATAGTAGGATTTGCCTTATCAAGTGTTCCCTTTGTGGTAATCACCGCAACCATGCCTCCCGGTCTTACCTGATCAAGTGCTTTTGCCAGAAAATAATCGTGGATACGGAAGTTATACTTGTTGTACTTCGGATCAAAAACCTTATAATCACCAAATGGCACATTTCCGACAACTACATCAAAGAAGTTATCCGGATATGTGGTATTCTCAAATCCTGTGATACTGATATTGGCATTCTGATAAAGCTGCTTTGCAATTCTTCCCGAAATGCTGTCAAGCTCCACCCCATACAGCTTACTTCTCTGCATAGGTGCCGGCATACTCCCAAAGAAGTTACCGATACCCATAGATGGTTCTAATACATTGCCGCCTCTGAAACCAAACTGGACAAGTGCCGAGTTCATGCACATGGCAATCTCCGGTGAAGTATAAAAGGCATTGTTTACTGTTGCCCTAGCTGCAGCATACTCTTCATCCGATAACATCTCTTTGAGTTCTTTGTACTCTTTGCTCCAGCCTGCGTTTTCCTCGTCAAATGCCTGTGACAGTCCGCCCCATCCGACAAACTTCGACAAGGTTTTCTGTTCCTCCGGTGTTGCAAGCCTGTTTTCTGATTCAATCTGCTTTAAAGTACGAATTGCATCCATATTCCACTGATATCTGGTCTTGGCACCGCCTTTTTCCATTTCCCAGAGATTGTAATGGAAGTTGTGCTTCGTCTGCCCGGCAACATTCTTCTCATTTTCAAGACTTTCTACTTGCTGTACTGGTTCCTGCTTTGGTGTAAAATCTACAGTTTCCTGTGATTCTGTATCAGCCTGAATATCATCCACAGATACTGATACCACATCATCTGAAACTACATGTCCATTCTCATCAATCTTGGTTTCCCATCCATTCGCTATTGCTCTTTCCCTGGTTTCAAGACGATTAGCTTTTACACTATCCTCGATGTCAAAGAATCTCTTATAGACCGGATTCATCTTATCCCTGTCAGCCTT
>NZ_QSCK01000035.1:0-37388 GCF_003463035.1 Roseburia sp. OF03-24
TTTCTGTTAATTTGTACTTGACAAGAGTCATTACATATCAGATTTAAGTGTTTTAATTGTTTGAACAGCAATCTCATTCCCCTATTTGTCATGTGATTCACGTTTCACTGTCCCCCTTTTTAATCCTAATGACATAAAGCACTCTCCCCTTGGCTCATCTATTCTGTTCATCCCTTATAAATGGTTTCTTGATTTCTTTACTTAACAACTGACTGTATGCTTCTACCTTACGAAATGTGTTTCCTAACATTTCCCGATTCCTGTATTCTCTAATAGCTTCCATATCAAACTCCGCATAAAAAATTCCCTCAGTTTTATCATCAGCCAGCAAAACTGTGTTATCAACACATTTTCCATTTCTATCCCAGCAAATTGGACTATATGCGCAGGAACATCCAGCATTATCTCCATTCGGATTTGCCATAGCGACTGCAACCATATTTTCATAAGCTCTTGTGGAAAGTGCTCTGATTCTTGGTTGCATGGAACCACAATCATTTGGCACCAGAATAACTTCAGCTCCTTTTAACATCAGTATTCTTGCACTTTCCGGATACTCTCTGTCATAACAAATCATAATGCCTAATTTTATTCCTTCAAAGTCACATACCCTAAACTCTTTCCCCGATTCAACATTTCTTTCATCTGCAAAATCACATGTATGCACCTTAGAGTATTTCATTAATACATTGCCCGACTTATTGATAACAAAGGCTGAGTTTTGCGGTTGCTTATTACCCTTTGTAAATGCTGTAAGTACTATGCCTATTTTATATTTTTGGGCATTCTCACATATTTGGGTAATCCTCATATCATCATCTGCAATGCTTTTTTCGTATGTCATTGGCAAATCATATCCTGTAATAAAGCATTCCGGCAGCAAAAGAATATCCGCATGGTTTTCCGAAGCCTCTTTCATTGCCATAATGATGCTCTCCATATTTTTATCGATTTGTGCATTAATAGCACGTTTTTGTAGTATTGCGATCTTGAACATTCACTTTTTCTCCTATAGATAATTCAAAATGTCAGATAAGTTATTAACTTCAATATCGGCTTTTTCACTCTCGTCCATTACAGTCCACAAACTTCCAAATCCCTGTTTTATCCATATCGTTTTCATTCCTAACTGTTTTGCTGGTACAATATCATTATCAATGCGGTCACCAATCATTACAACATTTTCCGGCTTACAGCCACTTCTTTCCAAAGCAATTTCAAATATACGTCTGTCCGGTTTTGATACACCTTCTTCTGCTGATGCAATGACTAAATCAATATATTTTCGCACTCCGAGATTTTCTAATCTTTCAGAAGTTCCTAATGGTTGGTTTGCAATTATACCAATTTCATAATTTCTGCTTAACCTTTTCAGGCAATTTTCAGAATCTGTATACAGCTTTTCATATTGTGATTCCCATTTAGGTAGTTCTATCCCCAATTGTTTTGCTATCTCTAAATCACCTTTTTTATTTCTCCTGTATAATGATATCGCATGTTCATAAATTTGTTGCGGAGTTATACCAGATAATTCAGCTATTTTTTTCATCCTATCTTCATAAACTCTACTTTCATCAACCAGCGTCGAACCAACATCAAAAAATAACCATTTTATTTCATCCTTCTTAGGCAAAAATCCTCTTTGTCTCGCTTCTTCTAGCAGTCTTGGTTGAATTTCCGGATATGTCCAATTAAGCGGTAGTTCATTCATAATTGCTATTTTCTCTATCTCACTATGTAAATCTTTTTCAAACGTATGTATCTCCGCGAAAAATAACTTTCCAAAGGTTTCTTTCCCATCAAAGTTGTCTGGCGCCGTCACAGAATAAATACATATCGGATTTATCTCAAAATTAATGGCTCCTGTTTCCTCATACAATTCTCTCTTTGCTGTTTCAAGAATATCCTCACCTTGTTCTCTATGTCCTCCCGGCACTTCCCATGTACTTCTTTCTCTATGCTTGCAGAATACCCATTTCCCATTATGTTTTGCAATAATAACTGCAAACTTTAGCATTGAATCATCAATGCTATCATAAAAATTCACTTTCGTCATATAATGCTCCTTATTAAATTTCCTCTAATTATCATTATTGTTCCCACAAATAGAGCCATTCGATAAAACAAATGCCGGAAGCCCGCATAAATACAGGCTTTCGGCATTTCTGTCCGTTATTCAAACTCAATCGTTCCCGGTGGTTTACTCGTCAAATCATACATTACCCTGTTGACGCCCTTCACCTCATTAATAATTCGGCTCATAACTCTCTGGAGCACCTCAAACGGAATCTCCGCTGATTCGGCAGTCATGAAATCAACTGTATTGACGGCACGCAGTGCCACAGCATAGTCGTAGGTACGCTCATCACCCATAACACCGACGGAACGCATGTTAGTGAGTGCCGCAAAGTATTGGTTCGGCATCCAGGATGGCGCCTTGCCATTTGCTTTAGTGTACTCTTCTACTGCTTTGTCCACTTCCTCCCGGTAGATGGCATCAGCATCCTGCACGATCTTGACTTTTTCGGCATTAACCTCACCGATGATACGGATGCCAAGTCCCGGTCCAGGGAATGGCTGACGGAAAACAAGTTTTTCCGGGATACCAAGTTCAAGTCCGGCTTTTCTTACTTCGTCCTTGAAAAGATTACGGAGTGGCTCAATGATTTCTTTGAAATCAACGAAATCAGGAAGACCACCTACGTTGTGGTGGGATTTGATCACGGCTGACTCTCCGCCAAGTCCACTCTCAACAACATCCGGGTAAATCGTTCCCTGTGCGAGGAAATCGACAGCTCCGATCTTCTTTGCCTCTTCTTCGAATACACGGATGAATTCCTCACCGATGATCTTACGTTTCCGCTCCGGCTCTGTGACACCAGATAGCTTGCTATAATAGCGCTCCTGTGCATTGACACGGATAAAATTCAGGTCAAACTGTCCGTTTGGTCCGAATACTGCTTCAACCTCGTCGCCCTCATTTTTACGAAGAAGACCATGGTCTACAAATACACAGGTAAGCTGTTTTCCAATTGCACGGGACAACAGACCTGCTGCAACAGAAGAATCCACTCCACCAGATAAGGCAAGTAATACTTTTCCGTCACCGACTTTTTCACGGATCTCTTTAATCGTATGCTCCACAAAAGAGTCCATTCTCCAGGTTCCCTCACAGCCACAGATGCTGCGTACAAAATTGTGAAGCATCTTCGTACCTTCCTGTGTATGAAGCACTTCCGGATGAAACTGGATTGCAAATAATCCTTTCTCCTGATTCTCTGCAGCAGCAACCGGACAATCTGCCGTATGCGCAACAATATTAAATCCCGGTGCAACCTTTGAAATATAATCAAAATGACTCATCCAGCAGATCGTATTTTCTGATACGCCTGTAAATAACGGCGATGAAGTATCGACCGTAACCTCGGTTTTTCCGTACTCACGGACAGGTGCCTTTTCCACTTTTCCTCCAAGTACGTGCATCATCAACTGCGCACCATAGCAGAGTCCTAAAACCGGCACGCCAAGTTCAAATAATTCTTTCGAACAGGTCGGTGAATCAGCCTCATAGCAACTGTTCGGACCGCCGGTAAGAATGATTCCCTTTGGATTCATTGCCTTGATCTGCGCGATATCCGTCTTGTAGGAATATATCTCACAGTAAACATTGCATTCTCTGACACGTCTCGCAACCAGCTGGTTGTACTGACCGCCAAAATCAATGACAATTACTTTCTCATGATCCATTGATCTTCTTCCTCCTGATGTTTTCGTTGCCTGCCATCCGTTTGTGACGATGCCTTTTTTAAAGCATGTCCTTCCCTGATGCAGACTTTAATGATATTTATTATAAGATACGTTTAGGGAGTTTACAAGGCGTTTTTCCCTCTATTACAGTATTTTGTCATTTTTATCAAAAAAATAAATATTTTGGATTCAAATATCACTTAATTTTAAAAACATGTACCTGAAAAATTTGGTCTAAAAATCTGTCTGATGCATTTTAAAATCTTTGAATTATTAAACAAAAATACATATCCCTTTTCTTCTGCGGTCATAATATCCATATGAAAAAACATTCCAATCTTCCGGATTTTTCAAAACTCTGCGCACCGGAGCAGAATCCCATACAGGATAAGATTTCCCTGCTGATCCACTTCTTCTTTCTGGGAAGTTTTTCAGGATTTCTCTGGGAAACCCTTATTTTTCTTGTAAAAGATAATACTTTTCGCAACCGTGGCTTCTTTTATGGTCCATGGCTGCCTGTTTATGGGATTGGTGCGGTGGTCTTTTACTGTTTTTTTCATCATTCCAGCAAAAAAATATCCGGAGCCACTCATCTATCAGGCAGAACATTCCGCTCTAAAATAAAATACCACCCAATCACTATATTCACCAAAACTGCTCTTCTTGGAACAGCCTTAGAACTTGTAATCGGATGGCTTCTCAATACATTTTTCCATTTACGGTACTGGGATTACAGCAGTTATCCGTACAATTTTCATGGATATATCTGCCTTTTTTCAGCAATCGGATTTGGTATCGCAGGTATGCTCTGGATCTGTGTATTTTCTAATATATTCCGAAAATACTGGTTCTCCCTGCCACCCGGTTTCAGACGCTGCTTCAACAGTATGCTGGTACTTTTATTCCTCACAGACTGCGCGGCCGCACTGATTTTCCCAAATGCCGGGCATGGAATCACATTTTAATCTGCAGGCTTGCGCCTTCATCTGCCTCTTTAATTTCTGGCACTTCCACCTTCTAAATATTCGCTTTCCTCTTCCATAACCTGATTTTCTTTTTCTTTAAAAATCATTCCGAAAATAGCACGTACAAGCGGGCCTGCAAAAAAGATCTGCCAGAAAAATGCCATTGGGAAATTCAGTGCTGTCGTCTCAATCCACACAGCGATCACTTCTTTTCCGGCATGTTTAAATAAAAGTGTTGCTGCAAGGCTCATTGTCGGACACATCAGGCAGACTGTGATTGATGAAATAGCAAGAATCAGCATGATCGGCTTGTCCACACCAGGTGTCACAATACGGAATGCAAGTTTTTTTGACAATGATCCGTAAAGGAAAAAGTCAAGAATAAATGCGATCGGTCCCATGATCACCAGTTCATGAAATGCATTTAAAAATACAATATTGCTCATTCCTCCCATGTTCAGTGAAATATTGTAGCAGATCATTGCGTACACCATCACGAACACCATTAAAATAGTAAATACAACTTCCTGTAACTTTGTCTTTGGCATATTTTTCTCCTCATTCTTCTGATAAAATATTTATTTTTCCCGACAAAAAAGCAGAGAAAGCAATCTTTGCGATCGCTTTCTCTGCTACACGTCGTGTGATTATTATAACGTATTATATGCACTTTTATAATAGTTTTAATTTCACAAATTTTTTATACAATTCATGAAATTCATTGTGCAATTTCTTCAATGCTGTCCTATAATTTCGTAGGAAGCACTTTCCTTTTTTATATGTTTTTTGTTTCATGAAGCATGCCTTTCATTTTTGAAACATGTCTTTCGTTTCATGAAGCATGCCTTTCATTTTTTGAAACATGTCTTTCGTTTCATGAAGCATGCTTTTCATTTTTTGAAACATGTCTTTCGTTTCATGCATGCTGATGCAGATATTTCTCCCTTGTTGCGAGTCCGCCGCGGATATGACGTTCGGATTTATTGACATCTAATACTTTTCGTGCTTCTGCCGCAAGCGACGGATTTACCTGGGCAAGACGTTCCGTGACATCTTTATGTACCGTACTCTTGCTGATTCCAAAATGTTTCGCTGCCTGACGCACCGTCGTATTATTATCAATAATATATCTGGCTATTTCCATAGCTCTTTCCTCAATATAGGTTTTCACAAAAAATCCCCTGCAATACTTGTTTTTACATTGTATGCAGGGAATTTTTGTTCATGACAATAGAATGTTTACAGAACATGCATCCTATTGTTTCTTACCTTTCTGTTCCATTTTCAGCATATTTCCATGTAACCTGATATTCCACACCGGTAGCTTCCCCCAACTGTGTGATATAATTTTCTATCAATGTTTTCGCACGCTCCTGCGCGCCTGCCAATAACGTTTTATTCTTTTCCACTGCTGCCACCATTTCATCCTGTGCCTCATTTACTGCCTGTGTCTGCTCCTCAGCTGTGATCTGATTCTTGTTAAACCATGAATCTGACGTTGCAATATAATCATCCACATCTATTGTTTTTACTTCCGGTTGAAAAATTTTTGCTCCGGGAATCGTAATTTGTACACTGGTACCATTTACATCCATTTTCACATCTGACATTTCAATCCCAATCTTGACAACTCCTGTATACTCAATCCAGAATTTTCTCTCCTTTTCTCCCAGATGTGCCAATCCGAATCCTTTTTCTTTTGTGGACTTAGCCACATTATGATAATAACATTCCAGCGTTGCAAGATCACAGATGGATCTGATCTGCGCCAGATCCGGTTCTAAGACATCCGCAGTTTCCATTTCTTGTGTTTCTTCCATTTTCACTTTTGTCTTATCGTTTTTATTTGTACATGCAACTAAAAACAATGACATGACACATAGTATCATAATTATCCTATATTTTCTCATTGCATTCCCCCTATTTAATATTAACTTTATATTCCCCGTCAATCTGTTGTACCCATGGATCAACCAACGCTTCTACCGCAGTAACCGCATTTTCCTTCGCCAATGTCATCAGATCATTTTCTTTTGCCGCCCGCCTGGCAAGATCTGTTTTACATAATTCATATGCCTCCTGTGATACAGTTTCCGTTTCATATTTTTTATTTTCAAAAATATAATCCATTGAACCAAAATCCACCATTGTATTCTGTATTTCGCTCTCCGGCAAGGTAATGGTGATTATTTTTGTATCCTCATCAATATCGATCATAATCTTACTGAAATCAATTCCTGCAGTAACGGTTCCTTCATATGCCACATAATATTTCGGAGTAACACCATCCTCCTCATACGCACGGGCAACTGCATTATAGGAATAATCTACCGTGGAAAGTTCACTGATTTCAAAAACTTTTTCCAATGACGCTTTTGAAATCGTTGTTACCGTTCCTTCTTCCCCGATGATTGCATCTTTTGTATTTTTTAAGAAAACAGATGAAGGATCTGCATTCAGAATTTTCAGAATGACACACACTATCACAATTGCTAAAATAACCCCTCCCGTGATACGAATCTTTATCACCCGTGTTCTCTTCTCTTTATTTTTGCTCTTTTTTTCGCCTGTGTTCTGCTGCATCGCTTTTTCCTCCGCAAATGTTCAATTACACATTCCATTCTACAATAAGGTTTCTTTTCTCACAAGCACCATATTTTCTGTAATAAAAGAAAGAAGAAGCCTGGTTACAGTTCAAAAAAAGGATCTGAATCTTTTCAGATTCAGACCCCATTTTACAATAAAATATATCTGCGCCTTACATTTTTTTAACCTTGATATTTTTACCGGCACCTTTTGCCTTAAAAATAGTCTTGTAAAAAGATACTTTCTTTGAAGGTACTTTAAAGACTGCGTTTGCTTTGATGTTCTTAAATGCATCTTTTCCTACACTTGATTTAGTAAGTTTTGATGTCTTGATTGTAACTGCTGCTAACTTTTTATTACCGGAAAATGCTTCTTTACCGATCTTTGTCAGTTTTGTGGAAGAAACCGTAATGCTGGTAAGTGCTGTACAATTTTTAAAAGCAGCATTCCCAATGCTCTGCAGGGATTTTGAATCTAAAACAAGTTTTTTCAACGCCTTACATCCGTTAAAAGCGTTGTTTTCAATTTTTGTTATATTAGATGCTCCACTTACAGTTTTTAATTCTGTACATTTATGAAATGCCTTATTTCCGATCGTCTTTACATTAGAACCGACAGCTACTTTTGTCAGTTTGCTACATCCGGAAAATGCGCTGTCTGCAATTGCAGTTACCTTAAATGTATATCCGTTGATTTTAACCGTTGCAGGAATAGATACCTTTGTAATGGTTTTCTTTGCATATTTATTTACGGTTACGGTATTTTTTCCGGTTACTTTATACTTGATCTGTCCAACTGTTTTCACAGTTCCAACTGCCGGTTTTTTCTTTTTGTCTGTAGTTCCGTTATTTCCCGTATCAGCTTTTACCAGTGCCGAAATCGCTGTTTCCAGATCACTTGCTGCCTGATCTACTGCAGTCTGTTCTGCGGCTGCATCTGTAAGTTTTTTTGCAGCATTAAGTGCAGTCTGTAACTTTTTCCAGCTGTCTGCCGTGTAATCACTCTGCTTTAATGATTCTGCTTTCCTGATCGCAGCGTTCAGTTTTGTAACATCTGTTTTTGTTTCTTCCTTTGGCTCTGCCTTTACCAGCGCTTTGATTGCAGCATTCAGATGCTCTGTTGCCTCATCTACAGTAGCCTGTGTGTGCGGAGCCGCAAGCTCATCTTTTGCCTCTTTCAATTCAACGCAAAGATCAGACCAGCTTGCTGCCGTATAATCACTCTCAGTTAAGCTCTCTGCACTTTTGATTGCAGCTTCAAGTGCTGTAGTATTTACCGTTTCCTCTTCATCCTTAACGATATTTGCATCCGTTGCCTCAAATTTTACTGTATAATCATTGTAACCAAGTGCATATACCGTCAATGTCCAATATCCGGTTCCATCTGTTCCCTCCGGCAGTTTGCAGCGCAGTGAATCCGTAAGTCCAAGCTGTATTCCCTGTGCTTTATGCATCCAGTTATCTGCTGCAAATTTGGTTCCATAAGACTGAAGTGGTTTGGTATAAGTACTGTCAGATCCATAATAAGTCCACTCTACTGCCTGCATATCTGCGCCAAGTGCACCATATCCGTCTCCTGTTAAATCAACACGGAGAAACTCTCCATAAGAACCGTTTGCCTCTTTTACCGTTGTTGTGATATTCTCTGCAGTTTTTAATGCAGCATCCTTAATACCAGAATCCGTTCCTTTATTTACCCTCGCAGAAAATGAAAAACTTCCGTCCTCATTTTTGGTAACCGTTTTTAAGCCATTGGTGTTTTCTGTTACTTCTGCGACCAGATCCGTATAGTTTTTCAGATTGTTCTCCGTAAAGCCTCCGGATAAAGTATCTCCATTTTCTACTACGGTATATGCTGCTTTAAAAGCTTCATAATCGTCTGTTTTTACCTTGACTGGAACATATTTAAGTCCGGTTACCACATAACTTTCAATATCTTTTTTATTATAGGAAAAAGGATTTCCATCCGTCAGTACACCTGCGGTTACCCCCGTATAATATGCCACTTTAAGTTTGGTACCATCTTTCATTGTAATTTCTGATGTACACTGGTAACTTCCCCTGTGCAGACCATGATTGGTAGTTGCCCTCGATACCGTATCAAATGCGCCCTTGTCAAGTTCGCCCTTTGCATCTTCCTCGGCAGAGCTCTCTGTACTTCCGGCATTATATACATCTTCATTTTTCCAGTACTCAGCCCAGCTCAGTGCTGCATAAGCATACTGATACTCCTGCGCCGTCTCGTTTTCACTCTTCACCTCTTCTCCGGTGATCTGCTCTGCTTCTACTGCACTTTCTTCTGCTGCAAAAACTGCCATAGACGGTGTTCCTGTTGCTGCCACCATGGAAAAAGCCAATACACCAGTAAGAATCCGTGCAGATACATCTTTTCTTTTCACTTTAAAATCCTCCTTTGTTTTATCTATCAAAAGTCAGTATCAACTAACTTTTAACCAAAAATTTTTCTTTGATCAAATTCCGATCCATAAATATAATAAAAGCAGAATTACCACCCTTATGCCAGTAAACCACCATTCATTACCTTTCTGTTTTCCAGAGATACCGCAGTGAATGTTCCTTTTGGGACAGGTGCCGATACATTTCTGGCACATAAAACATTCACCTCTTGTCTCGATCGAGCCAGTTTCCGGCAGTCCGATATCTGATGGACATTTTTTCGTACATGCCGCACACCCCGGAATGCAGTTTTCCCTGTCTCTTCTGAGTACAAAATATGGAAATACCGGAAGAAGAGAAAATATCGCTCCCATCGGGCACAAAATGCGGCAGAAAAAACGCTCCTGCACACACATGCCGCACAGGATCAGAATAAGCAGGACGACTCCCACAAGATATTCTCCCAATGCAAAATTTCCTGCATGAACCATGGAAAATACATCCCATGGACTGCAGCCTTTCAATCTCACATAAACACCGTTAAAGCACAGAAAAAGAATCAATAATAATATGAGATATTTTATCTGTGATAATGCTGCCGTAAGTTCCGCACTAAGCGTGACCGGCTTCTTTTTTATTTTTTTACAGACCCAGACATAAACTGCACGCACCCAGTCAGAAAGGCTTCCAAATGCACACGCAAATCCACAAAAAAACCGTCCACATACCACAGTAAATGCACAGAGCATAATAAGTGTCATCACAAATGACGTAATCTCTATCTGTGCCCCCGTTCCCATCTGTCCGGCAATATATTTGACACCGGAAAATGCAGCCGTAAATGCTGATGGGAACAATACAAAAAACAATAGTTGTATTCCCGCACGTATCCATACCGGGATCTGCTTTTTATGCTTTTTCCAAAAAACAGATCTATTTTTTTGAATTATTTCAGCTATATTTTTTAACTTTGTATCTTCCAATTTTTTCCTCACTCTTACTGTTCTGCCTGTTTCAGTGCCTCGCTGACGGCATCCCGGATTCCGGTAGAACTAAATGTTGCACCACTTATGGTATCCACTTCCGTGGACTGCGCATCCATGATCTTTGGAATAATATCTTCTGCCATGGATAAATAAGCTTTATCCTCACCATCTGCAGATGTTATCTCAATTTCACTGACTGCTCCATTTTCAACGGTCACAAGTACATTGATCATTCCGCCAAAACCCTTTGCTTCACCTTCCCATTTACCATCAGAATAGGCGCCTTTTGCATTGACAGTTTTCTCATTTTCCTGCCCTATGGCATCTTCTTTGTCCTGCTGCAGTTTTGTCACCTGCGCCTCTAACTTTGTGATCTCTTCATCTTTGCTTCTATCCTTTAATACCTGGTCATAACCTGCCAGTATCAAAATGACTGCTGCCAGACTAAATGAGCGGATCAAAAAATCTTTCATCTGACATTCTCCCTTAATTTTTTGCCTGCTCTAATGCCTTCTGGCAGGCTTCAATGATTGCTTTTGAAGAACAGGTTGCAGACGATACCGTATCGATTCCCTCTGTACTGTTCTTTTGTAATATCTGACTGACAACACCTTTCGATGCGGCTTTTATATAGAAAGAATTGCTCTTTCCACCGTCTCCGGAAATATCTCTGATCTCTGTGATCTTATCGTTTTCAATCACAACCGTCACCGTCAGATTATATGCATCAAAATCCTCGTCCTCATCCGGATTGCAGACAACATTTACCTTATAGTTACCATTTTTATAAGTCAGCGTCTTCCCGCCACTATCCTCAGTGTTTTCCGTATCATTTTTTTCGGTATCACCGCCACTCTCCGTGCTGTCACTGCCGTTTTCCGTATTACCACCGTTATTTTCTGTGTCTTCACTGTCTTTTTCTGTATTCTCGCTGTTCTTTTCCGTGTTTTCGCTGTCTTTTTCTGTATTCTCGCTGTCTTTTTCTGTGTCCTCGCTGTTCTTTGTATCGTCAGCATCGTTCTGACTGCCGGATGAAGTGTAGATGCCGTCTTTTTCTGCAGCTTTTGCCACTACCTCCACAGCATGCATTACCGCTTTAGAGGTGCAGGTTGCACCGGACACTGTGTCTACTCCATCAATTCCGTTTTTCTTTACAATCTGCGCCGCAACCCCCGGATGTTTACTGCTGCCAGAGACCGCTTTTGTAATATAAGTATCATTCTGGGAACCTCCATCCCCATACACGTCGGAAACTTCAATGATCTTTCCATTCTGAAACATCACTTTTACATGCAGGTTGTACGATGTAAAAGCGCCGCTCTCATCCGGATTACATACAACTACTCCATAATACGAACTCGCATTTGATGTGTCTGGCTTTTCGGTATCATCCTGTGTTTCGGTATCCGTTTTTCCCTTTTCTGCAGCCTTCATCGCATTTGATACTGCCTCAATGATTCCTTTTGAACTATATGTTGCACCGGAAACCGTATCCACAGACAAGCTCTGCTTATCTATGATAGTATCCGCTACTTTTTTCGCCTGGTTAAAATAACGGTCATCCTCGTTTTTGTGATCTGTGATCAGAATCGCCTTAATCGTCTTATCCTGTAATACCATCGTGGCAGCGATATCACCGCCATAGCCCTCCCCGACTCCGGTATAGACTCCGTCTGGATAGTTAAATTCTCCCTTTTTCTGCTTTTCTGTTTCTTCCTTGTCCAGCCCAAGTGCATTTTTTACCGCATTAATAATACCGTTGGAACTAAATGTTGCACCGGAAACCGCATCCACATTTACTGTCTGACCTGCAAGGATTGTCCTTATAACGCCTTTCGCACGTTCAAAATAAGATTCCGTGTCTGACTGTCTGACAATATCGATCGCCGTGATCGTACGGTTTTCCACTTTTACCGATACTGTCACTGTGCCGGAATATCCCTGTGCACTTCCCGTATATGTACCATCCGCAATATCAAAATCTCCTTTTCCAATTGTAAATGCATCTTCCGTCTCGCCCGTCAATGCATTTTTTACCGCATCAATAATTCCCCTTGAACTATATGTAGCGCCGGAGACCGTATCCACATCCGTACTCTGCTTTTCTAAAATACTTGCAGTCACACCCTCCTTTGCACGGTTAAAAAATCCTGCATCATCCGACGTTTTTACAATATAGATCCCAACGATCGACTTATCTTTGATTTCAATAAACAATTTGACTGGTCCGGCAAATCCAGTTCCGGTTCCTTCATAATAGCCATCATCCAACGCAAAATTTCCTTTTGCCACAGCCGTTTTCTTCGTCTTGTCACCGGAAGACAATGCATCTTTGACTGCATTTATGATTCCTTTTGAACTGTATGTTGCACCGGAAACTGTATCCACATCCGTACTCTGCTTTGCAAGGATGCTTGCTGTCACGCCTTCTTTTGCACGATTGAAAAAGGCTGCATCATCCGAATTGCTCAGAATATTGATCGACCGGATCGTCTGATTTCTGATCTCAACTGAAACTTTGATCTTGCCGGAGAATCCATTCGCACTTCCTTCATAAGTTCCATCTGCAAGATCAAACGCACCAGTCAAAACAGCAACCGTTTCCGTATTTTCAAATTCCGTCTCTGTTTCCGGCTCTTCCACCGACTCATTACTGGCATTTTCGATAACAGTTTCTGACTCTTCCTGTTCATCCTCTGATTCTGCACCATAAACCGGTGCTGTATAATCACTCAGTGAAACAACTGCACCAAGTCCCACGATTGCTGCCAGAATAACCGGTGCGATTCCTGAAATATTTTTCCAGATTTTGTTCATGCTTATCTCCATCTAAAACTATCTTTTTATGATTCTTTTTCAATGATCTTCGTATCCAGTTCCGATTCAAAACTATTTGCAATCCCCTCTGTGACATAGATTTTCCTGTCATCCGTCATCAGAATCATGTCAAATTCATCACTGTGAGCTCTCCAGTATTCCGTTGCAGCTTCCTTCCCCATAATAAAAACGGACGTAGAAAGTCCATCCGCAAGCGTCCCGTCTGCCGTAACAATGGAAACAGAAATCAGTCCGTTCTCCGCCGGATAACCAGTTTTGGGGTCTATAATATGATGATATGTCTTTCCATCCTGCTCAAAATACCGTTCATACCCACCGGAAGTGATCACTGCCTTATCCTGTATGGAGAGCACTCCAATATACTGATCTGTATCCTGTGGATTCTGCACTGCAACACGCCATTTGCTCCCATCTGTTTTGGTTCCAAGTGCCTGTACATTTCCACCAAGATTAACCAGTCCGCTTTTAAGTCCACATTCACGGTATATATCCATGATACGTGCGGAAGTATATCCTTTTGCTATCCCGCCTAAATCAATCTGCATTCCTTCTTTTTGGAATGAAATCTCCTTCGTCCTGCTGTCATAAGAAATATCATTCACATCCGTCAATGTCAGAAGCTCCTGTAATTCTTCTTCCTCCGGCACCCTGAAATTATCATCTGTAAATCCCCATGCTTTCATCACAGGGTATATTGCAATATCAAATGCACCATTTGTTGACTGGTACAGGTCTAAAGACCGTTCCACAAGATAAGCGGTATCCTCCGAAAGGATTCCTCCTCCATTCTGATTGATCTGATAAATCTCACTATTTTGATCTCCGGTAGATAAAAGACTATCGAGACGTTCTATTTCCTCCTCTGCCCGTCGGACAGCTTCATTTGCACCAACACCATAAGCTGTTACATTCATATAGGTATCCATTGCAAATATATCCCTGCTTGCCTGTGTACTTTCGTTTTCCTGCTGACTCTGCGCATCTGCCATTTTCTGTGTGCTGCTTTCCTCATTTTATATAACAGGAAACTTCAACGCTTTTTTTATAAGCAGAAAGATCCCAGTGTTATCCTTAATGGTAACACTGGGATCTTTCTACATATCGTCATATGTTTTATTTAATTGTATTTTAATGCCTTTTTCAAAGCTGCTGAAATTGCCGTTCCTACGATAAAACATACGATTGCTTCAATCAGTCCGTTCACACCGACAAATGCTAAAATAAACAGCAATGCATTTTTCGCACCCAGAGCCGATACGAATGACTGGATGTATTCTGTATTGTAAAATCCGAGCACTAACATTCCCATAAAAAATGTAGTGTTAAGTAATGGACAGCAAAGGTTGCTGATCGTAACAGATGCACCGGATGGCAGCTTTGTTTTGCGAAGTCCTTTATAGATCAGACCTGTCAGCCATCCCATCAAAATACGGGTAGGTACGCATACCAGAAATGTCAAAAAACCGTTAATTCCAAGCAGTGCTGCACCAAACGGACTCATGCCAAAGCACTGGATAAAACTTGTAATGCCGAACACACCGCCTAAGATCGCACCTGCTGCCGGTCCTAATGTAACAGCTCCTACCGCTACCGGAACGACGATCAGCGTGATCTCAAGACCTGCTGTTCTGATATATCCGATCGGGGTAAAAGCCATGATAAGAATAATAGCAACTAAAAGTGCCATCTCCACAAGATACTTTGTGGAAAACTTTTTCTGAGTCATAGTCTCTTCCTCTTTTCTTAATAATATGTAATTTTTTCATATGCAACGTTATTAAGTATAGCACTTGAACACCTTTTCCGCAATGCTGCATTAACGTTTTTAACATATTCTGTTAATTGTATTTCAGTGCCTTTTTCAAAGCTGCAGAAATTGCCGTTCCTACAACAAAACATACAACCGCTTCAACAAGTCCGTTGATTCCCACAAATGCAAGCACAAACCAGAACGGATTGCTGACACCCAGTGTCTGAACAAATGACTGGATATACTCCGTCTGATAAAAACCAATCACCAGCATACCCATAAACAATGTCGTATTCAAAAGCGGACAGCATAAATTTGCGACCGTGATTGATGCAGTATATGGGATTTTCGTCTTTCTGAGTCCCTGATAGATCAATCCGGTCAGCCATCCTACCAGAATACGTGTCGGCACATATACCAGAAATGCCAGAAACGGATTAATTCCAAGCAGCGTCGCACCAAAGGCGTTTAGTCCGAAACACCGTAAAAAACTGGCAAATCCAAATACACCACCTAAGATTGCACCTGCCGTTGGTCCTAGTGTAACAGCTCCTACCGCCACCGGAACAACGATCAGGGTAATTTCTATACCTACTGTCTTAATGTATCCGAGCGGGGTAAAAGCCATGATAAGAATGATGGCAACTAAAAGTGCCATTTCCACAAGAAATTTTGTGGAAAACTTTTTCTGAGTCATAGTCCCTTCCTCTTTTCTCGTTTTTATGTAATTTTATACGAAACACAGGACGAGCCATTTGTGAATCATTATAAATTTCCGGCATCCTGTATCTCTGCAACGTGACTAAGTATAACATCTGGCAGTATTTTCCGCAATCTTAGATTGCGTTAATCCTAAAATTGTGCCATCCTCAGAATTGCACTACTGTACTGTATCATTGAAATTTAGTATATCTGCCACTTTAATTAAAAAGTGACAGATGATAGTGTCGGATACAGTGATATCAGTTTTTCCCGTGCATCCCCGGTTTGGAAATGCCACTGTATCTTAGCTGTATCCCGATTACGTTCCATTTCCCATGCTGATAACTCACATTTAAGTTTGTCAAGGGTGGATATTCGACGCGAAAGACATTGGCGTGTCATTACATTCAGCTCAATTTCTGCCATGTCAAGCCAACTTCCATGTTTAGGCGTATAGTGGATTTCCAGTCGTTTTATGATCCTTCTTGCTTCTGATGGTGGAAATGCTTTATAAAGTGAAGCAGCTTTATGGGTGTTTAGATTGTCCATTACCAGTATGATTTTCTTTGCATCTGGAAACATTTCATCTGACAGATATTTGATTTCCATTGCCCGGTCAATTGCAGTACGGTGTTCATGGACACTCACATGGTGTCTGCCGCCAAGTGGTTCAACAAAAGCAAATATGCTGCAGGTGCCATTCCTCTTATATTCGGAATCCGTTTTCTGGTTGTCACCCGGACGAACAGGCAGTGGCTGCCTTACATCATCCAAAAGCTGGTATGGCTTTTCATTCATACAGACAACAGGGTACATCGGGTCATATGGGAGTTCATAAACATCAAGGACATCTTCCATGCAGGCTACAAAATCAGCATCTTCTTTTGACGGAATACACCAGTAATCATTCATGTGAGGTCGAAGTTTATTTTTTTTAAAGCCCTGCCGATGGTATCTTTACTGACTGGAACATCAAGTACAATTTTTGCCTGTTCTTCCAGCAGACGGAGTGTCCAGCGGGAATGTCCTTCCGGTGCAGGACTGCACGCAATTTCAATAATACGAGCCTCAGCACGCCCATCAAATTTTCTGCATGCATTATCAGAATTGACATTCCGGTTCATTGTACGGATACCCTGGATGCCTTTTTCGGAATAAAGCTTTACAGTATTCATGATAGTAGCCATACATACACAATTTGTTTTGGCAGACTGTGCATGGGTAAGAACTTTACCGTGTGCCTCATCTAGATCAATGATAATCTGGCATCTGTTTCGAACAGTTTTGGTTGTTTGCTTTTTACGCATAACAGATTTTAGTTCCTTGAGTTCGTCATCCGTTAATGAAATATTATATTTTTTTGGTCTTGCCATCTAAAATCACCGCCGTTTCTTTTTAATATATCATGAAACGGTTTGTCAGACCATAAAATTAATTAAATATCAATGATACAGTATACTACCACTTTTTTATATTTTTAATGTTTCCTTAATTATCAATAAATGCCATTGACTTTCTGCTTTTTGCGTGCAAAGCTAACCATATATTTATAAGAAAAGAGTTTTTACCATGATACAGAAAAAAAATGTACTTAACACCGTTCCGGTTATCTGCCTTGGTGCCCTGCTTTTGGGGTCGGCATACGGGCAGCTTCACACGCCAATGACGCCGCCACCGATTACAGCTCTCGCCTCAGATATTCTGCCGACGACAGGCAATGTCCGAGCACTTGATGTTGTGGTCGATTTTGCGGATGCGAAATATGATACAGACAGACGCCTGTCCGATGAAGAAATTTCCTCCTATCTGTTTGGCACAGACAATACTGAATTTTATCCCTGTGAGAGCCTGACTAGTTATTTTGACCGTGCTTCATACGGATCACTACATATGACCGGAAATGTATTTCATTACACAGCGAAAGGTACGATCGCATCCTACGAAAAAACGAACGATGGATACGAAACGCTGGTGCGTGAGGTTCTTTCCGGTTTAAATGATACGATCGACTATACCGATTATGATTCTGACGGCGATGGCTATATCGACGCTCTCTGCCTTTCTGTTCCAAGCGGAGGCAATGCTGATTTCTGGTATGGCTGTACGGCATCCTGGTGGACTTCCACCCTGCCGGATTTAGATGGCGAAAAATTAAATTACTATGTGATCAGCGATGAACAGCCTTATGCCGATACCATGGATTATTATCTCGGAACACTCGCCCACGAATACGGGCACTGTATGGGACTCCCGGATTATTATAAATACGGTTTAAAAGAAAATTTTGAAGCTACGACTGGGGATGCCGGCATTGAACGCATGGATGAAGCTGCGGGTGATTTTTGTCCGTTGTCAAAGCTGCTGCTCGGATGGTACCTTCCGGCAGAAGTACAGATTTACCACCCCGGCAGCAAAAAGACCGACATCACTTTAGCTGACTCCTCCATGCAGACTAACACTCCAGCTGCACAGACATTTACCCTGACAGATGATACCCAAGAGGGAAGCTGTCTGATCATACCGCGCACTGATGCTTCCAGTTATTTTTCAGAATACATGATCCTTGACTATATCACCCCGAATGGTAATTATGACGGTATGTTTTCTTCCGGCGGACTTCGTATTTATCACGTCGATGCCACCCTTGCAAACGACGAATACTATGCCCCCTATCTGACCGCTGATAACTACAGTCCTGTCTACGATTCCACCAATAACGGCAGGCGGATCTTAAGACTGGTCAATGACGGAAATGGCTTTTACCGGAACGGTGATGTGATTGATGGCACTGCCACAGGCTTGGGCTGGTATGACAACAACGGACAGGTGACCATTGATACCGGGTATACGATCACGGTTGACTCTGTATCTGCGGATCAGAAAAAATGTACCGTAACGATTTTGCCGGACAACTAAATAACTTTTTCCACCAACTCCAGACAAGAAGCCGCAAATTTTCTCCAACTCCCAACAAAAAGCCCGTCCCCCATGTCAGCTTCCTCACAGAATCCAAACATGAAAGACGGGCTTTCTATCTTACAGGTTGTCCACCTATATTATTTGTTGCCTAACTCAGCTTTTAATGCTGCTGTTAAAGCTGGAACGATCTTATTGAGATCACCAACCAGACCATAATCAGCTACGTCGAAGATTGGAGCATCTTCATCTTTGTTGATTGCGATGATCAGGTCAGAATCTTCCATACCAGCTACATGCTGGATTGCTCCGGAAATACCGATTGCAAAGTAGATCTGAGGACGAACAGTTTTACCTGTCTGACCTACCTGTAAATCAACTGGTAACCAGCCATTCTCTACAACTGCACGGGAGCAGCTTACAGTACCGCCAAGTACCTCTGCAAGATCTTCCAAAAGTTTGAAGTTTTCTTTGGAACCAACTCCACGACCACCGGAAACAAGGATCTTTGCTTCCATGATGTTTGCTGTGCTCTTAACAGCTTTTACGATATTTAAGATCTCAACATATCTGTTGTTTGGTGTAAATCCCGGATTGTATTCTACAACGTTTGCTTTTGCACCAGCGATCGGAGCGATCTTCTGCATAACACCAGGACGTACAGTTGCCATCTGAGGACGGTTGTCCGGGCAGGCAATTGTTGCGATGGTGTTACCACCGAATGCAGGACGTGTCATTAATAACTGATTGTGTTTCTGCTCTGATTCTTTACCAGGTGCAGCAACCAGTGGGAAATCACCGATCTCAAGAGATGTACAGTCTGCTGTCAGACCTGTTTTTACTCTTGCGGAAACAGTAGGTCCTAAATCACGACCGATTGCAGTTGCACCTACTAACATGATCTCCGGTTTGTACTCATTGATTACAGATGCTAATGCATGTGCATACGGCTCTGTTCTGTAGTCTTTTAATTCCGGATCATCTACAACGATAACTCTGTCAGCACCATACTCAGCTAACTGATCTGCTAAGCCTTTTACACCAGATCCGATTAATACTGCGGTTACATCAGTACCTAAATCTTTTGCTAAGTCTTTGCCTTTTCCAAGTAACTCAAATGCAACGCCATCTAATACGTTATCTACCTGCTGTGCAAAGACAAATACTCCTTTATATTCTTCTAATGCCATGTTATTCACCACTTTTCCTTTTTTTATTAGATAATGTGTTTCTCTTTGAATTTGCCGATCAAATATGCTACGGATTCTGCCGGATCAAGGTTTACTTTCTCACCAGCACCCTTTGCAACTTTATCAGATGCTTTTGCAATCTTAGTAGGAGATCCTTTTAAACCAAGATCAGAATCATCAACATCCTTTAAGTCTGCTCTTCCCCAAACGGTTACTTCTTTGTCAAATGCATCGAAGATTCCGCCTGGTGTCATGTAACGCGGCTCATTTAATTCAGAAAGAGCAGTTACCAGACAAGGCATTTTTGCTTTTAACTCATGATATCTGTCTTCGTACTGACGTTTTACAACAACAGAGTCACCCTCTACTTTGATGTCTGCTGCATAAGAGATAACCGGAAGTCCAAGATGCTCAGCGATCTGAGGACCAACCTGTGCAGTATCACCATCGATAGCCTGACGTCCTGTGATGATCAGGTCATAGTCTAAGTTACGAAGTGCACCAGCGATTGTAGTTGATGTTGCCCATGTATCAGCTCCACCTAATACGCGGTCTGTTACAAGAACTGCTTCATCAGCACCCATTGCTAATGCTTCACGAAGAACTGCATCAGCCTTTGGAAGTCCCATAGTAAGAACTGTAACTTTTGCTCCTGTCTCATCTTTGATTCTAAGTGCTGCTTCAAGACCAGCTTTATCATCTGGGTTCATGATAGCAAGCATTGCTGCTCTGTCAAGCGTTCCATCCGGGTTGAACTTAACGCCGCCCTTTGTATCAGGAACCTGTTTAATACATACTACGATATTCATGTATTTTCCACTCCTTATGTTTTATATGTTTAAATTTTACGCGAATTGATTCGAAACACTACGTGTTTCTCATGCGCGTTGCGCTCTCAAATGTCTGAAAAAAATATTCCATTCACGCAAGCGTGATTCCATATTTTTTACAGCCATTCTCAATCCGCTGGATCACGACTATTTCAACAATGCACCTGAAATTACCATACGCTGTACTTCGCTTGTACCCTCGTAGATCTCTGTGATCTTAGCATCACGCATCATACGCTCTACATCATACTCTCTGATATATCCGTATCCACCGAATAACTGAACAACTTCAGTTGTAACTGCCATTGCAGTCTCGGCTGCGAATAATTTAGCTTTTGCAGCTTCTACAGAATATACTTTCTGGGTAGCTTTTGCCATTGCTGCTTTGTAAACTAAAAGCTGTGCAGCTTCGATTCTTGCAGCCATATCAGCAAGTTTGAACTGTGTATTCTGCTGCTGTGCGATAGAACGGCCGAACTGTTTTCTCTCTTTTGTATAAGCGATAGCTCTGTCTAATGCACCCTCAGCGATACCAAGTGCCTGAGCAGCAATACCGATACGTCCACCATCAAGTGTGTGCATTGCGATCGGGAAACCTTTTCCTTCCGGTCCTAACAGATTCTCTTTCGGGATTCTGCAGTCTTCGAAGATCAGCTCATAAGTAGATGATCCACGGATACCCATCTTCTTCTCTTTTGTTCCGAATGAGAAACCAGGAGCTCCCTTATCTACGATAAATGCAGAGAAGTTTTTCTTCTTTCTGCCTCTCTTGTCCTCTGTGATGCTTGTGATAGCGATTACAATATAAACATCTGCTACTTTACCATTGGTAATGAAGCATTTTGATCCATTTAATACCCACTCGTCACCATCTAAAACAGCTTTTGTCTGTGCACCCTGTGCATCAGTACCAGCACCCGGCTCAGTTAATGCGAATGCACCTAACTTCTCGCCTGTTGCAAGTGGTTTTACATATTTCTGTTTCTGCTCTTCTGTACCATATGTCATGATCGGATCGATGCAGAGAGATGTATGTGCAGATACAACAACACCTGTGGTTGCGCAAACTTTAGATAACTCTTCTACGCACATAACGTATGTAAGAGGATCACAACCCTGTCCGCCGTATTCTTTCGGAACCGGGATTCCCATGAATCCGTATTTCTGCATTTTCTTAACCGTTTCTGCCGGGAAAGCTTCTGTCTCATCTGTTTCCTGTGCAAGCGGTTTTACTTCTGTTTCAGCAAATTCCTTGAATAAGGAACGCGCCATTTCATGTTTCTTGTCTAAAGTGAAATCCATGATCTAATTTTCCTCCATAAATATTTATTTTACTGAGCATCGACCGGAGTCTTTGTACGATCAGCATTGTATACATAAAATCCCTTGCCGCTCTTTGCTCCAAGGTTACCACCACGAACCATCTTACGGATCAGTGGGCATGCACGATATTTGCTGTCGCCTGTCTCTTTGTAAAGTACATCCATGATAGCAAGGCAGATATCAAGACCGATGAAATCACCTAACTCTAACGGTCCCATTGGGTGGTTAGCACCAAGTTTCATAGCTGCATCGATACCAGCGATATCGGAAACACCTTCCATTTTGATGAATGCTGCTTCGTTGATCATTGGGATTAAGATACGGTTTACAACGAAACCAGCAGCCTCGTTAACCTGTACCGGAGTTTTACCGATTTCTTCGGAAATTTTCTTAATAGCTGCAACAGTTTCATCCGGAGTATTCACACCAGCGATAACCTCGATTAATTTCATACGGTCTGCCGGGTTGAAGAAATGCATACCAACCATTGGACGGTTTAATCCGTTTCCGATCTCTGTGATAGAAAGACTGGATGTGTTGGAAGCAAAGATGCATTCCGGTTTTGCGATCTCGTCTAACTCTTTGAAAGTAGTTTTCTTTACTTCCATGTTCTCGAAAGCTGCCTCTACGATCAGATCACAGTCTTTGCAAAGGTCTTCTTTTAAACCTGGAGTGATTTTTGCAAGGATGCCGTCAACAGCTTCCTGTGTCATTTTTCCTTTTTCTACTAATCTTGCATAACCTTTTTTGATTTTCTCTTTTCCGCCTTCAGCCCACTCCTGCTTGATATCGCAAAGTGCTACTTCATATCCTTCTACCTGAGCAAATGCTTTTGCAATGCCCTGTCCCATAGTTCCTGCACCAATAACGCCAACCTTCATTTCGGTTACCTCCTGAAAATAATTATGTTAACTGTATGTTTAAAAAATGCAATCCCCGGGAAGTCATTCCCCGGGAATTACTATAAAAAACTATTATCTCTCAACGATTGTAGAGCATCCCATACCACCGCCGATGCAAAGTGTAGCAAGACCTCTCTTAGCGTCTCTCTTCTGCATCTCATGCAGTAATGTAACAAGGATACGGCATCCGGAAGCACCTACCGGGTGTCCTAATGCGATTGCACCACCGTTTACGTTTACTTTTGACATATCGAATTTCAGATCTCTTGCTACTGCGATAGACTGAGCTGCGAATGCTTCGTTTGCTTCGATCAAGTCCATATCATCAATGGATAAACCTGTTTTAGCTAATACTTTTCTTGTAGAAGCAACAGGACCAACACCCATGATCTCTGGCTCAACTCCGCCAAGAGCACCTGCTACCCATGTAGCCATTGGTGTAACACCAAGTTCTTTTGCTTTCTCTTCGCTCATAACAACGATTGCTGCTGCACCATCGTTGATACCGGAAGCGTTACCTGCTGTAACAAGTCCGCCCTCTTTACCAGAGCAGCATTTTAATTTTGCTAAAGACTCAGCAGTTGTGCCAGGACGTGGTCCCTCATCTTTTACGAAATCAACGATCTCTTTTTTAACTTTTACAGGAACCGGAACGATCTCATCATCAAATTTGCCTTCAGCAATTGCTTTCTCACATTTCTGCTGGCTGTTTGCTGAGAACTCATCAAGTTCTTCTCTTGTAATGCCATATTTATCACATACGTTCTCTGCTGTGATCATCATGTGGTAGTGATTGAATGCATCTGTTAATGCATCATTTACCATTGTATCAATGATCGTTGCATTGTTCATACGATATCCAAAACGAGCTTTTGTCATAGCATATGGTGCCATAGACATGTTTTCCATACCACCTGCAACAACGATATCAGCCTCACCTGCCATGATCATGGTAGCTGCATCATTGACACATTTTAAACCAGAACCACAAACAACGTTGATCGTGATTGCCGGAACTTCGATTGGCAGTCCTGCTTTGATTGCTGCCTGACGTGCAACGTTCTGACCCTGAGCTGCCTGAATTACACAACCCATTTTTACCTCGTCAACCATCTCCGGTTTAACGTTTGCTCTTCTTAAAGCCTCTTTGATAACGATTGCACCTAAGTCTGCTGCTGGAGTATTGCTTAATGCTCCACCCATTTTACCGATTGCGGTACGGCAAGCACCTGCTAAAACTACTTTCTTTGCCATTTTGAATTCTCCTTTCAATTTAACACAAAGCTCTGCATTTGCAGAGAATTTGTTTCTTTCTCTTTCATTTTGCCGAAAAATGCTGTTAATTTTTTAACAATCTTTTTTAAAAAAATAAATTCAAACTTCCGATTGAAATTTATCTTTTTTCTCTTTCATTTTTAAAAGCTTATTTGCTATGTAATCAGCTATTTTTCTGCATTTCTTGTACTTTCATATGCTAACATATTTCACAATTAATTGCAATAGCTTTCTTTATTTTTCATCCTTGTAAACAATTTTTTACATCCTTTTTGCTCCATTTTGCGGGGTTTTTTGTTAAATTTTTATCATTTTATCATTTTGTTTAATAAAACACATGATTACCTATAACTGTTCCTTCTATAATGCCGTTATTCACACGAAAATACAGACAATTTGTTGTGCTCGTTCCACCCAGCACCGCCTGTGCTGCACTCATACAATCAGAAGCAACTCCCTGCTCCAGACGGTATGCAAGACGACCGCTGGCAACCGGAGAGAACTGCCCTCCCTGATAAATCACACCGGAAACTGTATTCGGAAAATAGGAACTTCTGACACGGTTCATGATCACGCTGCCCACCGCAAGTTTTCCATCATATGGCTCGCCCCATGCCTCACACTGGATGATGGCAGCTAACAGATACGCATCGCTCTGGGCCGGTGCGTATGTCACATTCGACCTGTTTTCCTGTTCCTGCTTTTTGATGGCTGCAAGGCGCGCAGCATCCTCTTTTGCCTTCTGTATCTCAAGCTGCTTTTCGTATTCGATCATTTTCTTGATCTTTGCATCGATCGACTCCACATCGGACTGTGCATCTTCAATTTTCTCGCTGGATTCCTGTATCTTCTTCTGCGTATCCTCGATCAGGCTGTTGACTTTTTCCTGCTCTTTCTGTTTTTCCTGCTGTAATACAGTCAGTTCTTCCTTCTGCTTCTCGAGTTCCTTTTTCTGTTCTTTGATCTGCTCCGTGAGCTCCTGATATGCCGTAAGCATATTTCTGTCGTACTGATTGATTGCACTTGTATATTCCGCCTGATTTAAAAATTCTGCGATGGAGGACGCATGAATAAGCATGTCCCATACAGACTGATTGCCATTTTCATAAATATACTGAATGCGCACTTTCATATCTTCATACTGCTCTGCTGATCGTTCCTCGGAACGTTTCAGATCTTCCGCCGCCGTATTGATCTCGTCCTCTTTCTGTGCTGCCTGCTGCTCTAACTGGTTCATATCGGAAGTGATCGTATTTAACTGTCCATTCAGTCCGCTAAGGTCGCTCTCCAACCCCTGTTTTTCATTGGTCAGGCTGTCCACCTGATCTTTCGCATCTTCTTTCTGTTTCTTAAGGTCTGTGATCTGGTCTTTTGCCTTATCAATATCTTTCTGTGTCGTTCCTGCATGGACAGTTGCCGTAACAAGCATGCAGCCGGTCAGTATTCCTCCCAGGATTCTTCTCAAAAAATTGTGTCTCATGCTGTTCCTTTCGGCTGAACAGTAACCTTTCGGCTGCTGTTGTATTTTTCGTTCATTGTATTTCTTCTATTAATATGGTATTATAGCATGTAAAGCACAATATGAATATTAATTTTTTCACATACCATTATTGGGGGAATATTCAGGCATCTGGTGTCTGGATATGGTATAAAAAAGCCTGATAATCATCACAGGGGGAGGATTTACCTATGCAATTTGTAAAAACAGCAGATTTAAAACCCGGCATGAGACTTGCAAAACCAATCTACAATAAGATGGGTGTTCTTCTTTATGAAAGAGACACACTTTTAACCATGCAGGGTATTAACAGTATCGAAAACTTTGGTCTGATCGGTATTTTTATTCTTGAGCCGGCAGAGCCGGTACCGCCTCTTTCCAGAGAGGATCTTGAATTCGAACAGTTCCAGACGATATATGTTTTTAAACTAAAAGAAAATATGGATCGTCTGCAGGCCAATCAGGCACCTGTTTCGCTGAGCGATCTCGTCCGGGACATCCAGACACATTACGGCAGTCTTGATCACAAATTAAATTTTGCACAAAACCTGCGAAGTTCTGCAGATTTTGTTTACAAACATTCCATCAGTGTCGGCATTCTCTGTGCGATGATCACAAATCAGATGCATCTGCCTGCTGCAGAACAGACAGCCCTTATCACAGCTGCGCTTCTCTACGATTTTGGTTATCTGTATGTACCACAGACAGTGTTAGACAAGGGGGATGACCTTACAACAGCAGATAAGGATTTTATCCAGCTCAACTTAGAGCGCGGTTATGAAACGCTCCGCCCGGACCGTGGTGATTATAAATTCCCGGTACATACGCTTGATATCATCCAGCAGATCATTTTTAAAAACAGCCGTACTTTAAAAGTCAAAGAACCGGCAGACAATATCCGTCTTCTCGTCGATATTTTAGCAGTAGCGGACGAATTTGACCATCTGACCGCAATGAACATTAACAAACCGCCAATTTCAGAAATTGCTGCCATGGGACGTCTGAAAAAGGATAAAGCCACCTACAATCCGCTCGTACTTTCCGCTTTAGCAGAATGTATCCATATTCTTCCGACCGGTGCATGTGTTGATCTTTCCGATGGAGAAAAAGCCCTTGTGCTTGCAGAGAATCCGGCTGATTTTCTTCATCCGATGGTACTGAAGTTTTCCACAAACATGATATACGATTTAAGTGACCCGGTGATCAGTAAATCTTTAAAGATCACAGATATCATGAAAACTATGGACAACCGCATCGCTTTAGACAAAGATTCTGTCAAACAATTTGTCTCTGATGCCTATATCAAAGAAACGGCAGACCGTTTCCGCAAGGTTAAACTTCAGATTGCCCAGCACAAGCAAAGTGAGCTGGAACAGAAAGCTGCAAGTGCTTTAATGAGCAGTGCTTCCGTGATCCCACAGAATGCCGGCACAGAAAAATCACTGACACAAAAAAAGACACGCAAAAAAATGAAACTTCGTTAATAATAGAATACGCACTCCGCAAATATTCCATTACGATAAAAAAGAAAGACATGGCAGGATTTCCGATCACTGTCATGTCTTTTTTCTGATGAACTAGAGATATTTTTTCAGCACCTTCCGTACTGCACCCGGTCCTTCTAACATCTCTTTAAACATTTTTATTACTTTTTCCGCAATTCCTGCCTCATAAAGATCACATCCAAATAAAGTATCATTTGATAAAATGTCAGAAAGTTTTCCATCTGCACTGTCCGGATCTGATAAATGGACATCTTTCAGTTTCTCCTGCATAACCGAAAGCATTGGATCACTGCTTGGTGTAAACTCTTTTCCTGCATCATCTACTGCAAGAAGGTAACGGAGCCATCCGGCAATCACAAGCGGGATTCCTGTCAGTTCGTTTAAATCTTTTCCTGCTTTACAGTAGCTTTTGATCGTCTCTCCAAAGCGGATCGCAAGTTTCTGACTCGTGTCAGTTGCAATTCTCTGTGGAGTATCCGGAATAAACGGATTTGGGAGACGTTTGGTCAGCACCTCATCTAAAAACTTCTCCGGACTTAAGATCTTAGGATCTGTAACTACAGGCATACCTTCTTTTTTGCCGATCAGTTCTACTAATTTCTTTAACTCTGTATCTTTCATTTCAGCAGCAATGCTCTCATAACCAAGCATACATCCATATACTGCAAGTGCTGTGTGAAGCGGATTTAAACATGTCGTCACTTTCATACGCTCGGTATCATTGACCGTATCGCGGTCTGTCATATATACACCTGCTTTTTCAAGCGCAGGTCTGCCGTTCGGGAAACGGTCTTCCACAACCAGATACTGTGGTTCCTCTGCATTGACAAATGGTGCGATATATGTATTTTTTCCGGTAATGACAGGTGCCATTTCTCCAATTTCAAGTTCCTTTAGGGCATCTTCCACCACTTTTGCCGGACGCGGCGTGATCTTGTCGATCATTGTCCATGGAAATGACACTTTTTCTTCATTATTTACCCAGTCTGCAAATTCTTTTGTTACAAAGCCTCGTTTTTTCCCATTCCTCTACGACGGTCAGAACGCTGGTCTTTAATTTTTCTCCATTGTGTGAACAGTTATCCATACTGACAACGGCAACCGGCGTACCACCACTTAAAAACCGCTCCAGTAGAAGTGCTGTCACTTTGCTCATTGCATGTGAGCATTTTTCCGGTCCATTTTCAAAATCCTGCTGTACAACCGGCAGATATGCACCCTCTATATTTTTTAAGGCATATCCTTTTTCTGTGATCGTAAACGAAACCATCTGTAAGGATGGATTACGAAAAACCGCTTTTAACTGTTCCATATCTTCTGGAAATTCCGTGCCGGCACGAAGTCCTGCCCCGATCGAAGCGATCACTTCTTTTTTCATGGTTCCATCCGGAAGTAGACTTACCATCAGCGTCATGTTATCATGCGGGCGGTAGATCTGATCTATGATATCGTAATCAAATGTATCAGCTGCTATAATTCCGCTCTTCTCAAGCCCCTGATTTAACAGGGACTGCTGCAATGCCGCAATAAACCCCCGAAAAATGTTTCCGGCACCAAAGTGTACCCATACCGGATTATTTTTCGTTTCTGCCATCATTGCCTGTACATCAAATTCCGGCAGTTTTACATTTCTTTCCTGCCATGCGCTTTTATCTTTGATTCCCTCTAAATTTAACTGAAGCATTTTATTCTCCCTTCTCTTTTATAACTATTTTGCTTTAGTTCTTTCTGGCAGCTTTGTCAATTGCTTCCCAAAGACCATTTAAGTATGTAACTCCAAGTGCACGGTCATATAATCCATATCCAGGTCTTCCTGTCTCATCCCATATCATTCTTCCGTGATCCGGTCTGATATAGGTATCTGGGCATGTCTCGTAAACTGCTTTTACAATCTCATACATATCCAGACTTCCATCCGAAGAAAGATGGCTGCTCTCGCGAAAATTATGATATCCCAAATGCTTGATATTACGGATATGCATACAGCCGATACGGTTCATCTCACCAAAATGCCGGATGATCGAAGGAATATCATTTGCAGGATCTGATCCAAGGGAACCAGTGCATAAACATACTGTATTTGCCGGTGAATCATGCAGTTTTACGATACGGTCATAATCATCCTGACTGTGTGCGATACGTGGCAGTCCAAAGATATCCCATGCCGGATCATCCGGATGGCATGCCATCACAACGCCACACTCCTCACAGACCGGGATGATCGCATCCAGAAAATATTTAAAATTCTCCCGCAGCATATCACCTGTCATTCCCTCATAATTTTTTAAAGTAGTCTCTAACTCTGCCAGACGCTCCGGCTCCCATCCCGGCAATGAAAAACCGTTACAATCTGCGGCAGTCTTTTTCACGATTTCAACCGGTCCCATCGTTCCGAGATCCTTTTCATCAAAATATAAGCTGTTTGATCCGTCCTCCGGAATCACACGCGCAAGATCTGTACGCAGCCAGTCAAATACCGGCATAAAATTATAAACGATGACTTTTACTCCGTATTCAGCAAGATTGCGGATCGTTGTCTTATAATTTTCAATATATTTGTCTCTTGTCGGCAGACCGATCTTGATATCCTCATGGACATTGACACTCTCGATCACTTCACACTCTAATCCGGCTTTATGAATCCCGTCAATATAATCTTTGATCTCTTCTTTTGTCCAGACTTCTCCTGCTGCCTTGTAATCCAAAAATCCCATAACCCCGGTCATCCCCGGAATCTGTTTGATCTGGCTTAATTTTACTGAGTCACTGTTTTCTCCAAACCAGCGAAATGTCATCTTCATATGAAATCCTCCTTTTTGAATCCCTATAATGATCCTGTACCATCTGTTATTTTTGTTATCTGAATCATAACATATCTTTTTCAACTTGTCTACTAGTATACTAGTTGGTGTAAAATTTTTTCTATATTTCACAGAATATTCCAGTGGGTGTATCTTTTCATTTTTCAAAATATTCCGGATAAACTTCGCGGATTGCATCTTCCTCTAAACGGAAACGCTGCAGGTGATGCGTAAGGATCTCTGCTGCCTGCCTGGCATCCTGTGCTTCAATCGCTTCTAATATCTTTTTGTGATCATCCACAACTTTCAGATCTTTCACTACACCGATACTTAAATCACGCACCCGGTCAAAATGGACACAGATCCCCTCCATCATGGTATATGCCTGCATTTTCCCGGCTATCTGAAATAATTTTTTATGAAAATCATTATCCAGTTCTAACAGACGGATATGATCTGGATTTTTAAGATAAAATTCCTGAAGCATTACATTTTCCCGCAGTTCTTTTAAATCATCCTCCGTCCGCATACCACAGACAAGCTCCACAACTGCTTTTTCAAGTGCCATACGCACAAAATCCGCTTCCTCCACCATCGCATAATCAATATAAGCGACACGGCTGCCGCGCTGCGGCAGGACTTCAATGATCCCTGTCTTGGCAAGTTCAATAAATGCTTCGCGCACCGGTGTTCTTGACAGTCCAAGCTGATCTGCGATCTCTTTTTCGCTCAGCATCGTACCGGGCTTTAATTCCCTGTATACAATATTATAACGCATAACTCTGTATGCATAATCTCTTCCGGTCTCCCCCGGATTCCGCTCCTGTATGATCATATTTTATGTAAAATTGCCGGCACAGGCAATTCTATTTCCTTTCTGACATTGCTTCTTACTCACCTGTATATTGTTCTATAGTACAAATATTGTATCATAAAACAGCACATTTCCCTAAGGATTTGTGCTGTCTTTTGTCAGTTCCATTATTTATTATTAGAACAAAGAGTCGCTTGCGACTCTTTCGCGCTCGAGCGATGCTGTTTACTGCTAACTTCTTCTCCGCGAGATGCCGCATCCCGCCCGGAGGGCTTTTTGATTCATAGGACATAATTTCCTATGAATCAAGAAAGAATCCTGCTTTGCAGGATTCTCCGCCTGCGGCGGGTCGCTCCAGCGACATAATTCCACTCCGACGCAGTGCGCTCCTGCCCGGAGGGCTTTTTAATTCATAGGACGTAATTTCCTATGAATTAAAAAATTACAGATTCTTTACGGTAGCAATATCCACCGGTGTCAGATCATCGGTCGCAGTCTCTAAGCTGCGTGCTAACGCATTTGCCGTATCCATTGCCGTGATACAGTAAACACCTGTCTCGATTGCATTTCTCCGGATCAGGAATCCGTCTCTGGTCTTATCACCATTTCCCTGTGTCGGTGTGTCAATGACAAGGTCGATCTTATGTCCTAAGATTAAGTCCATAACGTTCGGTGACTCCTGAGAGATCTTGTTGACACGAAGTGCATTGACGCCGTGCTCCTGTAAATATTTTGCGGTGCTTCTCGTTGCGTAAATCTTGTAGCCAAGTGCCTCAAAACGTTTTGCAACACCGACTGCTTCCGGTTTATCTGCATCTTTTACTGTCATGATCATCTGTTTGTACTTCGGTAAAGTCACACCTGCACCGAGGAATGCTTTGTAGAGAGCCTCGTTAAAGGTCTTTGCAATACCAAGGCACTCACCGGTTGATTTCATCTCCGGTCCTAAGGAGATCTCAGCACCACGCAGTTTCTCGAAGGAGAATACCGGCATCTTGATTGCAATGTAATCTGCGGTCGGTGCAAGTCCCGGCTCATATCCAAGTCCACGGATCGTATCACCGATAATTACTTTCGTTGCAAGATCAACGATCGGAATACCGGTAACTTTGCTGATGTATGGCACAGTTCTCGAAGAACGCGGGTTTACTTCGATGACATACACCTGCTCGTCCATGGCGATAAACTGGATATTGATCAGTCCGATTACATGCAGTGCCTGTGCAAGACGTTTGGTATACTCAACGATCGTCTCTTTGACATGGTCACTGATCGTCGGTGCCGGGTAAACAGAAATACTGTCTCCGGAGTGTACACCGGTACGCTCGATGTGCTCCATGATACCAGGGATCAGGATATCCGTTCCATCACAGACTGCATCGACTTCGATCTCTTTTCCCTGTAAATATTTATCTACAAGGATCGGGTGATCCTGTGCAATACGGTTGATGATGCCGATAAATTCTTCGATCTCATCATCATTAAATGCGATCTTCATACCCTGTCCACCAAGTACGTAAGAAGGTCTTACCAGTACCGGATAACCGAGACGGTTTGCAACTTCTTTCGCTTCCTCTGCAGTAAACACGGTTCCACCTGCTGCTCTCGGAATCTGTGTTTTCTCTAAGATCTCATCGAAAAGCTCACGATCCTCTGCCGCATCGACATCCTCTGCTTTTGTTCCAAGGATCTTAACGCCCATCTTCATCAGGCTCTCGGTTAATTTGATCGCAGTCTGTCCACCAAACTGTACGACAGCACCATCCGGTTTTTCGAGTCTTACGATGCTCTCTACATCTTCCGGTGTCAGAGGCTCAAAATAAAGTTTGTCAGCAATATCAAAGTCAGTGGAAACGGTCTCCGGGTTGTTGTTGATGATGACGGTCTCCCATCCCTCTTTTGCAAATGCCCAGGTACAGTGTACGGAGCAGTAATCAAACTCGATACCCTGTCCGATACGAATCGGACCGGAACCAAGTACCAGTACCTTTTTCTTTGGATTGGTTTCGATGGCTTCGTTCTCACTTCCGAATACGGAATAGTAGTACGGTGTGGATGCCTCAAACTCTGCGGCACAGGTATCTACCATCTTGAATGCTGCCACGATGCCATTTTCATAACGCATATCATGGATTTCTTTTTCGGTCTTTCCGGTCAGTTTTGCAATAACACTGTCCGGGAATTCGATACGTTTTGCTTCTTTTAATAACTCTACAGTTAAAGGCTCATTCTTTAACTGATTTTCCATCTCAACTAAGATGGCAAGTTTATCAATAAACCAGCGGTCAATCTTTGTGATCTCATGGATCTCATCATAACTTTCGCCTCTGCGGAGTGCCTCTGCGATCACCCAGATACGGCGGTCATCCACCACATGAAGCTGCTCGTTTAACTCTTTATCAGAAAGTCCTGTAAAGTCATAAGACATTAAGCTGTCTACGTGCTGCTCTAAGGAACGGATTGCTTTCATCAATGCGCCCTCAAAGTTGTTGCAGATACTCATGACCTCTCCGGTCGCCTTCATCTGTGTGGTAAGTGTTCTCTTTGCCGTGATGAATTTGTCAAACGGAAGTCTCGGAATCTTTACAACACAATAGTCAAGCATCGGCTCGAAACTTGCATAAGTTTTTCCGGTAATTGCATTTTTGATCTCATCTAAGGTGTAACCTAATGCGATCTTTGCAGCAACTTTTGCGATCGGGTATCCGGTTGCTTTGGATGCAAGTGCAGAAGAACGGGATACACGCGGGTTAACCTCGATGACGCAGTACTCAAAGCTGTCCGGATTCAATGCATACTGTACGTTACATCCTCCGGTGATATTTAACTCGGAAATAATATTTAATGCAGATGTACGGAGCATCTGGTATTCCTTATCGCCAAGTGTCTGGGAAGGTGCAACAACGATGGAATCACCGGTATGTACACCGACCGGATCGATATTTTCCATGTTACATACGGTGATACAGTTGCCGTTCGCATCACGCATTACCTCATACTCGATCTCTTTCCATCCTGCGATACAACGCTCTACCAATACCTCTCCGACACGGGAAAGACGCAGACCGTTTGTTAAGATCTCAACCAGCTCGGTCTCGTTATGTGCGATACCACCGCCGCTTCCGCCAAGCGTATATGCCGGACGAAGTACGACCGGATAACCAATGGTATTGGTAAACTTGATACCATCTTGTACGTTGTGTACGACCTGGGATGCTGCACAAGGCTCACCGATCTTTTCCATGGTATCTTTGAATGCCTGACGATCCTCAGCCTTAAAAATCGTCTCTGCAGTTGTACCGATCAGTCTGACATTATATTTTTCAAGGATGCCTTTTTCCTCTAACTCCATACCAAGGTTTAAGCCTGCCTGTCCACCTAAAGTTGGCAATACGCTGTCCGGTTTTTCTTTTGCAATGATCTTCTCTAAAACAGATACCGTAAGCGGCTCAATATAAACCTGATCTGCGATATCTTTATCTGTCATGATCGTCGCCGGGTTTGAGTTTACCAGCACAACCTCAACACCCTCTTCTTTCAATGAGCGGCATGCCTGTGTACCTGCATAGTCAAACTCTGCAGCCTGTCCAATTACGATCGGGCCGGAACCAATTACTAAAACTTTTTTTATGTCATGATTTCTTGGCATTAATTCTTCCTCCTAAAATTTGTTAAACAATAACGTAAGAATTTTTCTACATCATCGAAATAAAACGATCAAACAAGTATGCAGAATCCTGTGGTCCCGGACACGCTTCCGGATGGAACTGTACGGTAAAAATGTTTTTGCCTACATAGGAAAGTCCCTCATTGGTTCCATCGTTTACATTCACAAATGCCGGTTTCGCGATCTTTGGATCAAGTGTATCCGTATCTACCACATAACCGTGATTCTGGGAGGAAATATATACTCTTCCGGTTTCTAAATCTTTTACCGGATGGTTGCCGCCACGGTGTCCGTATTTCATCTTATGTGTATCAGCTCCGGTTGCAAGTGCCATAAGCTGATGTCCTAAACAGATTGCAAAGATCGGAGTATCGGAATCATATAATTTTTTGATCTCGGCAATGATCTCTTTGCACTCCTTTGGATCTCCAGGTCCATTGCTTAACATGATTCCATCCGGATTCGATGCAAGAATCTCTTCTGCTGTGGTATGCGCCGGATAGATCGTCACTTCACAGCCGCGTTTATTTAAAGACTGGGCAATATTATTTTTTGCTCCAAGGTCAAGCAAGGCAACCCGCTTGCCTTTTCCTTTTAATACTCGTTTTTCACTGCAGGTAACTTTGTCCACAACATTACCTGTCGTGTATTCTTTTAATCTGGGAATAATTTCTTCTATATTATAGTTATCATTCGTGGTGATCATACCATTCATGGTTCCCTTCTCACGAAGAATCTTTGTCAGTGCGCGGGTGTCGATCCCTGCAATACCAGGAATATCATATTTCGTAAGGAAATCCTGAATTGTTCCCTCCTCACGGAAGTTACTCGGCATCCTTGATAACTCCCTTACAATATATCCGTCCGGCCATGGTCTGCCTGACTCCATATCCGGTGTGATTCCATAATTTCCGATCAGCGGATAAGTCATAACAACCGCCTGTCCCGCATATGACGGATCAGTCAGAACCTCCAGATAACCTGTCATCGACGTATTAAATACGATCTCACTGATGACTTCCCTAGTAGAACCTATACTTGTTCCGGTAAATACATTCCCATCTTCGAGTATTAAATGAGCTTTCATTCGTTTCCCTGTCCTTTCACCTTTTTTCCAAAAAAAAAAACGTCGCCGTTTTTCTTCTTTTTCCATCCAGACAGTCCCCTGACTGAACTTTCCCTTATTAGTACCTATAGTCTTTTTCTTAAATTGTAAAAAGTGTATCATATCATAAGACTTTTTTCAACCTTTTTCCAAAAACAAATAGTACCAAGATTTTATGCATATTTATGTATATTTATACATTATTTTCAAATCCACAGAAAGCGGCAGTATGTGCTGCCCACACGTAGGAAAATTTTATTACCAAAACGTCATGCAAGACATACATAGTAACAGACTTTCCTGATTTTCCCGCAGCAATGGGCAGCCGGCGTCTTATATCATCTTCTGAAACGCAAGGATTACAAACAACACGCCTCCAAGCCACGATACATCGGCTTTCCACCGCTTAGATGCCTGCATGCCAATCCTGCATCCGCAAAGTACTGCACAGAAACTGACGACAAAACTTCCAAGCACCGTAAGAAAAATATACTTTCCGCCAAATCCTGCACCCAGCCCTCCAAACATCCCATCCAGTGACATTGCAAGTGCAAAAAATACAGCCTCCACACACGACATGGTCGCCGAATGGTCGCGGTCTGCCATTACCGGATTGTTGTAGATACTCAGAATAAAACTGAGCTGTGAAAAAGAGATTTTGACTTTCTTACAGAGGAACTTATGACGCTCAATATATTTTCTGATCGCATACTCTGTCAGCTTAAAAATTCCCACTGCAAGCAGTCCGAAAAAACTTAAATATATTGCATATTTTTTTAAAAGTATCCCCTGTAACGCCATCCCCGCATAAAGTGATATCCCTAATATTCCACTGCAGACCGTGCTGATGCATAACGCTGCCACAGATCCGATCTTTATCTGCTCACTCCCACACGCCACACACGCCACAAAGACATCCACACTGACAGCTATGATCAAAAGAATTACCTGCACTTTTTTCTACCTCAGACATAAAACCTTCTGTTTTATCATATGTCAGAGATTCAAAAATGCATCTTTACCTTTGATACTGTTCTCCATTTCCGAATAACTCATTACAAAGAATCAGCCAAAATTCCAGCTTTTCACACTGTTATCTCAGTCAAGTCTTTCGACAATACCAAGGACTTTCTGATAAGCCGCCGCCACCTCATCCAAAAGCGGTTTAAGCTCCCTTTCCGGTTCGCCATCCCTAAGTTCTTCGCATAACTCCTGTGTCGGAATGAGAAGCGGCGTCAGTCCCAGATTCATCGCAAGTCCCTTTAAATTATGTACATGTGTAAACGCCTGCTCATAATCCTTTTCTTCCAGTGCCTTACACAGCGACTCATAATTTGTATCCGTCAGAATCAGTTTTAAAAATTTTCCGATCCTCTCCTCCGTCTTGAGCCGCCGTAAGACCTCCTGTAAATCTGCGCCCATCTCCTTGTAACATTCTTCCAGCGTCATATTTGCTCCCCTTTCACGTTAAGTTTTTTAGTTCATTATCCAACAAATGATGGTTTATGGGTGATATGAGTCGCCCGTCCAAATGATGTGTTGCAAGTCTGTGAGTGGCTTCTTGCGCAAAGCCGAAGTAATTTTTGTTCCGT
>NZ_QSCK01000036.1:0-37154 GCF_003463035.1 Roseburia sp. OF03-24
ATGAAAATCGTAATTTGAAAAAAGGCGTAGGTATTCATGCAAGAAGATTTATTGCATATGTTGTATTGGCGATTGTTTCTGTTTTGTGTTTATTCTGGTTTTATGTATTATTTATCAATGCAACCAGATCAAATGGTGAGATGCAGTCCGGTTTTACACTGGTTCCAAGCAGTCATTTGTGGGAAAACTGGAAGAACTTAAGAAACGGAACCCTTCCGGTTTGGAATGGTATGTTCAACAGCCTGATCATTTCAGCATGCAGTGCAGTACTTGGTGTGTATTTTTCAACGATGACAGCTTATGCGATCCATGCGTATGATTTCAAACTGAAAAAATATATTTATCCATTTATTTTAATGGTTATGATGATTCCGACACAGGTAACTGCACTTGGATTTATCAAACTTGTATCTGGTATGCATCTGGAAGATTCCTTTATTCCTCTGATTGTGCCTGCAATTGCAGCTCCGGTTACTTTTTTCTATATGAAACAGTATATGGAGAGCACACTGCCGTTGTCACTGATCGAGGCAGCCCGCATTGATGGCTCCGGGGAGTTTCGTACATTTAACTCTATCGTAATGCCATTAATGAAGCCGGCGATCGCCGTACAGATGATCTTTACTTTTGTAAGCAGCTGGAATAACTACTTCACACCGGCATTGATCCTGCACGATGACAAGAAAAAGACACTGCCTATCTTGATCGCGCAGTTACGTGGAGCTGACTGGCTTAAATTCGATATGGGGCAGGTATATGTGATGATCGCATTCTCCATCTTCCCGGTTATTATTGTATATCTGTTTTTATCAAAACATATCGTACAGGGTGTTGCTCTTGGTAGTGTAAAGGGGTAAGTGATAAAAAATAAGACACGAAATAAAAAACAGGATATGAATGATGCAAGAGCCTGCTGACTTAAAAAAAGCCAGCAGGCTTTTTTGTTGCGCTTATCCGTTCAGCAGACAGATCCCCAGATTTAAGTATCCTGCAAAAGTCACCCAAAGCAGATAGGGGATCATCAGATATCCGGCTGGCTTTGAAATCGGGTAAAACAGAATTGCTGTCAATAAGATCAGAAGCCACAGCAGCACGAGCCAGATAAAAGCAAACAGACATAGCCCAAAATTAAAAAAGAAAATGGACCAGAAAAAGTTAAACACAAGCTGGATGCCGTATACGGTCAGAGCGTTACCAGTGGGCTTTTGTGATGTGACCACCAGATAAGATGCGAATCCCATCAGAACATACAGAATTGTCCAGACTACCGGCAACAGAAAACCCGGTGGAGCAAAAGCAGGTTTGTTTAGCATTGCATAGTTTTCCATGCTGTTTTTGGTAAGAAGAGATGCCAGTGCGCCGACAGCAAGTGGTATGGCAATGCAGGTAACAGGCAAAGCACAGATCATAGAGCCATTTTCGGACGAATATGTTGCGGCAGCAGAATTTAAAAAGATTCCGATAGATGTACTGAAAAAATTACCGCAGCCGATGCATTTGATCCGTGTGACGCCGGTGAAAGCAGAGATGTTAAATTCAGAATTTAAGAAGGATGGGTTTGCGAGCAGACAGAAAATTGTTTAAGAAATGGAAGAAAAAAGATAATTCTAAACAAAATATAAATAATTGGCACACTGGTATGACCAGAATTTATTGACATCACCACTATTAAATGATAGAATTTATCTATAAGTAACAGACGAAACAAAAATGTTACATCAGAAATGGAGATTATCAATGGGAAATGTACGGATTCTGGAAGTAAAACAGAGTATTTTCGAGAGCAATGACAAGCAGGCAGCATTGCTCCGTGAAGAACTGAAAAAAGATGGTGTGTTCTTACTGAACCTTATGTCATCACCTGGATCAGGCAAAACAACGACGTTAACACGCACGATCGAGGCACTGAAAGATGATTTAAAGATCGGTGTCATGGAAGCAGATATTGATTCAGATGTGGATGCGGAGACGATTTTAAAGACCGGAGCAAAAGCGATCCAGCTTCATACAGGCGGCATGTGTCATCTGGATGCAGATATGACGGGACAGGGATTAAAAGGACTTGGGACAGATGATGTGGAACTGGTTATTTTAGAGAATGTCGGCAATCTGGTATGTCCAGCAGAGTTTGACACAGGTGCTGTCAAAAATGCAATGATCTTATCTGTGCCGGAAGGACATGATAAGCCTTTAAAATATCCGCTGATGTTTTCTATCTGTGATGTTGTACTGATCAACAAAATAGATGTGATGCCTTATTTTGATTTTGATCTGGAACAGTGTAAAAAGAATATCTTAATGCGCAATCCGAATGCAAAGATCATCCCGATCTGTGCAAAGACCGGAGAGGGTATTGAAGAATGGGCAGACTGGTTGAAAACAGAAGCAGCTGCATGGAAAGAGGAGGAACACGCATGAAAAAGTTTGAGTACACACCACCGGAACAGCCGAGAGAGCTGATCTTAAAATTAGGACAGAAGATCACTGACCGCATCGGTCATACGGTGACAGCAGAAGATCCGGAATATTATGGTTTAGAGGCACTTGTGACCGATGAGATGGCAGAGGTTGCACTGAAAATGAAAGTGCGTAAGCCGATGACATTAGCGCAGATCGTAAAAGCAACCGGAAAAGAAGAGAAAGCACTCGAAGAATTGCTGCAGGAGATGAGCAATATCGGTCTTTTGGAATACAACTGGGAAAATCCAAAGCATGAGAAACAGTATGTTCTTCCAATGTATGTACCGGGAAGTGCAGAGTTCTTTAATATGAAGTTAGACCAGATCAAAGAGCACCCGGAGGTAGCGTCATTCTTTGAGCGTATGGCATTTTTACCATTGCAGAAAGTAACACCGATGGTACCGCCAGGAGGCGCAGGAATCGGTATGCATGTTATTCCGGTTGAGAAAGCAATCGAGACAGAGAATGAGTCTGTCAGTGTTGAGCATATTTCCCACTGGCTGGATAAATATGACGGAAAATACGCAGCAGGTCCATGTTCCTGCCGTTATTCACGCGGTGTTTTAGGCGAGGGATGTGCGGATGATCCGGAAGACTGGTGTATCGGTGTCGGCGATATGGCTGATTATCTGGTTGAGACAAATAAGGGACATTATATCACACGTGAAAAGGTAATGGAGATCTTACAGCGTGCAGAGGACAACGGTTTTGTCCATCAGATCACAAATATTGACGGCGAGGACAAGATTTTTGCTATCTGTAACTGTAATGTAAATATCTGTAATGCGCTTCGTACTTCACAGTTATTTAACACGCCGAATATGTCGCGTTCTGCTTATGTGGCAAAGGTTGAGACGAAGGATTGTGTTGCATGTGGACGCTGCGTAGAGTACTGCCCGGCAGGTGCCGTAAAACTTGGTCAGAAGCTTTGTACGAAAGACGGAGCTATCACATATCCGAAACACGAACTGCCGGATAATACCAAATGGGGACCGGAAAAATGGGATATGGATTACCGTGATAATAACCGTATCAACTGCTATGATACCGGAACAGCACCGTGTAAGACTGCCTGCCCGGCACATATCGCAGTACAGGGATATTTAAAAATGGCAGCACAGGGACGTTATACGGATGCGCTTGCCCTGATCAAAAAGGAGAATCCATTCCCGGCGGTCTGCGGCCGTGTCTGCAACCATCGTTGTGAGGATGCATGTACAAGAGGTACCGTAGATCAGGCGGTTGCGATCGATGATGTTAAGAAATTTATCGCAGAACTTGATTTAAAGGCAGAAACGCGTTATATTCCACCAGTCGTACAGCCGTCAAACCGTGGAACTTTCCCACAGAAGATCGCGATCATCGGTGGTGGTCCTGCAGGTTTAAGCTGTGCATTTTATCTGGCTGCCAGAGGTTACAAACCGACTGTATTTGAGAAAAATGAACGTCCGGGTGGAATGCTCGTTTACGGTATTCCTTCCTTCAAATTAGAGAAAAATGTTGTGGATGCTGAGATTGAAGTAATGCGTGAACTTGGCGTAGATATTAAATGCGGCGTGGAAGTTGGAAAAGATATTTCATTAGATGAGCTGCGTGCACAGGGATATCAGGCATTTTATATCGCAATCGGATGTCAGGGAAGCCGTAAAGCAGGTATTCCGGGTGAGGATGCAGACGGTGTGATGAGTGCAGTTGATTTCTTACATATCGTATCCGGTGGAAATGAAGATTACCGTGTGGATGGCAGATCCGTTGTCATCGGTGGCGGTAATGTTGCAATTGACGTGGCACGTACAGCAGCACGCTGTGGTTCAAATGAAGTTTCCATGTTCTGCCTGGAGTCCGAAAAAGAGATGCCGGCATCAAAAGATGAGGTGGCGGAAGTTAAAGACGAGGGCGCAGCCGTTCATTGTGGCTGGGGTCCGAAAGAAATTCTAACAGAAAATGGCAAAGTACGCGGCATCGTGCTGAAAAAATGTATTTCTGTTAAAGATGAGACAGGCCGCTTTAACCCTCAGTTTGATGAGAATGATACGATGACTGTGGAATGTGAGCATGTTTACTTAAGTATCGGACAGAGTATCCTCTGGGGTGACCTTTTAGCAGGTTCAAAAGTGGAACTTGGAAGAGGAAACGGAGCTGTGGCAGATCCGCTTACTTATCAGACTGCAGAACCGGATATTTTTGTTGGTGGAGATGTCTATACCGGACCGAGCTTTGCAATCAATGCGATCGCAGCCGGAAAAGAAGGTGCAGAGTCCATTCACCGTTTTGTCCATGAAAATGCGAGCATGACGATCGGAAGAAACCGCCGTCAGTTTATCGAACTGGATAAGGAAAATCTTGCGCTCGAAGGATATGACAATGCAAAGAGACAGCGTCCTGCAATGGATGATAAGATTGATGCACACAGATCCTTCCGTGATGCACATAAGACACTGACCGAGGAGCAGGTGAAGATCGAGACAGCGCGTTGTCTTGGCTGTGGTGCTTCCGTGGTGGATCCGAACAAGTGTATCGGATGCGGTGTCTGCACAACAAAATGTGAGTTTGATGCGATCCATCTGCACCGTGAACTGCCGGAGTGCAGCCGCATGGTAAAAGCAGAGGATAAGATGAAGGCAATTCTTCCTTATATGTTAAAACGTGAAGTGAAGATCCGTTTTGGGAAAAAGGAGAAATAAAGCGAATGCATGAACTTGGAATCGTATTTCATGTGATCAAAAGCGTAGAGGAGATCGCACAGGAAAATGATCTGACAAAGGTTTCGGCTGTGACACTTTCCATTGGGGAAGTGTCCGGCATTGTGCCGTCCTATCTTACAGACTGCTGGCGCTGGGCAGCAGACCGTACAGAGATCTTATCCGGCAGTGAGTTAAAAATTGATATGATCCATGCGGTAACACATTGTGACGACTGTGGCTGTGAATATGATACCGTAGAGCACGGTAAGATCTGCCCGGAGTGTGGTGGTGAACATACCTGGCTTTTATGTGGAAATGAAACGATGATCAAAGAGATCGAGGTGCCGGAGGAAGAGCCGGTGCCGTAAAAGTGTGACAGATTTTTGCAGGGGATGCTTTGTATTTTATGGCATACAGAACAGAAACATAATTGCATTTCTTAAAAAATCATGATACCCTTTGTATACATAATACTTATATGCAAAATATTTTGCCCGTATAATTTTCATGTATACAGAGGGTATTTTTGTGAAGTAATATTGTAAATCTTTGCAAAGAGCACATTTAAAGTCCTTTTTGCGTAAGATTTTAAATGGAAAAAGAAAAGACACTGACATTGAAAGAATTATCTGAGATGAAAGGTACGGCATAGAGTAAAATATAAGAGGCGAATTGCGACTCTTTTTGGGCTGTACCTGGAATTAGGGGTACAGCTTTTTTGGTTCCAAAAGCTGCATCATAGATTCGTGTATGAAAATAATATAAATTTGGTAATCAGGGAGAAAATGAATGGAAACAAGAGTAGCTTTGATAGGGATCATTGTAGAAAACATGGATTCCACACCAGAATTAAATAATCTTTTGCATGAATATGGTTCGTATATCATCGGACGTATGGGTTTACCATACCGCGAGCGGAATGTACATATCATCAGTGTTGCGATCGATGCGCCGCAGGATATCATTAATGCACTTTCCGGCAAAATTGGCAGACTTAACGGAATCACGGCAAAGACAGTGTATTCTAATGTTGGCATAAGCTAGTGTACGCTATTATTGTTAGTGATACAGTACACCAGTGCAGATGTGATTGAAATTACTAATTAAAAAATGAGGAATTTATGTTACAAAACCAGATAATACAAGATCAAAACAAAAATACACAGAGCACACAGAGCACCTACGGCATGCCAGAGCGTGAACTTAAAAATCTGCCGGAGACAATAGAAAAGACAGCAGATATCACAAAAGAACAGCTCGCATTTCTTCTTTCCACAGAGGACAAGGCAATGATACAGGACTTAAAACAACGTGCGCGGAGTGTGGGTGACCGCATCTATGGAAAAAATATTTATATCCGCGGACTGATCGAGTTTACCAATTACTGCAAGAATGACTGCCTTTACTGTGGAATCCGCAGAAGTAACTGCCACACAGACCGTTACAGGCTGACGGAGAAGGAAATCCTTTCCTGCTGTAAGAACGGATATGAACTGGGATTCCGGACTTTTGTATTACAGGGGGGAGAGGATGGATTTTATTCAGATGAAAAAATCTGTCATCTTGTTTCAAAGATCAAGGAGGAATATCCGGACTGTGCGGTGACACTTTCCATCGGTGAAAAATCAAAGGAGAGTTATCAGGCATATTTTGATGCCGGGGCAGACCGGTATCTGCTGCGCCACGAGACGGCAGATGAGGCACATTATAAAAAGCTGCACCCGGCGGAGATGTCCTATCAGAACCGGATGCGATGTCTTAGAGATTTAAAAGAAATTGGATATCAGACCGGCTGTGGATTTATGGTGGGTTCGCCATATCAGACCGTAGATACTTTGTGGGAGGATCTGCAGTTTATCCGCAGATTAAAACCGCAGATGGTCGGTATCGGGCCATTTATCCCGCAGAAGGATACGCCGTTTGGCAATGAGACGGCGGGTACGATGGAGATGACACTGCGGCTGCTGTCGGTCATAAGGCTGATCCATCCGCATGTGCTGCTCCCGGCAACCACGGCACTTGGAACGATCCATCCAAAGGGCAGGGAGCTCGGAATCTTAGCAGGAGCGAATGTTGTCATGCCAAATCTGTCTCCGGTTGCCGTGCGTGAAAAATATAAATTATATGACAATAAGATCTGTACCGGCGATGAGGCGGCAGAGTGCCGTTTCTGCATGCAGCGGCGCATGGAAAGCATTGGTTATCAGGTAGTTGTAAACAGGGGAGATTTTTTGGCATAACAGAGAAAACAGATAAAGAACTGGCAGTTCTAAAATAGCATTGCCGGTTTTAGGTGACAGAAAAACTGTCATACCATATAAAAAATACTAACCGGAAAGTAAGCGGGTGGTTACTGCTCACACGGTATGAGTGAACAGTAACAGCGGGTGCAGACTGACCGGAAAGAAAGGAAGCATGTATGTACAACGCAAAATCATTAAAAGCAGAAGAGTTTATTTCAGACGAGGAGATCAAAGAGACACTTGCCTATGCAGATGCCAACAAAGACAATGTGGCACTGATCGATGAGATCATCGAAAAGGCAAAATTAAGAAAAGGTTTAAATCACAGGGAGGCATCTGTCCTTTTAGCATGTGAGATCCCGGAAAAGATCCAGGAAGTTTATGAACTTGCAGAGCAGATCAAAAAAGACTTTTACGGAAACCGTATCGTATTATTTGCACCGCTTTACCTGTCAAACTACTGTGTAAACGGCTGTGTATACTGTCCGTATCATCTGAAAAACAAACACATTGCAAGAAAGAAACTGACACAGGAAGATATCGTAAAAGAAGTTACTGCACTGCAGGATATGGGACATAAACGTCTTGCGATAGAGGCTGGGGAAGATCCGGTCAACAATCCGATCGAATATATTTTAGAGTGTATCAAAACCATCTACAGTATCAAACATAAAAATGGTGCGATCCGCCGTGTCAATGTCAACATTGCAGCAACGACCGTAGAAAATTACCGCAAATTAAAAGAGGCAGGAATCGGAACTTACATCCTGTTTCAGGAGACTTACCACAAAGACAGCTATGAAAAACTACATCCGACCGGACCGAAACATGATTATGCATATCATACGGAAGCAATGGACCGCGCAATGGAGGGCGGCATTGATGATGTGGGACTTGGTGTATTATTCGGACTTGACCTGTACCGCTATGAGTTTGCAGGACTTTTAATGCATGCAGAGCATTTAGAGGCAGTACATGGAGTGGGACCTCATACGATCAGTGTTCCAAGAGTAAAACATGCAGATGATATTGATCCGGATGCGTTTGATAACGGTATTTCCGATGATACATTTGCAAAAATCTGTGCACTGATCCGTGTTTCTGTTCCATATACCGGAATGATTATCTCAACCAGAGAGAGCCAGGAAGTGAGAAATAAAGTACTTCCGCTTGGTGTATCTCAGATCAGCGGCGCATCAAAGACAAGCGTAGGAGGATATGCAGAGCCGGAAAAAGAGGACGAAGTGACCAGTGAGCAGTTTGATGTCAGTGACCAGAGAACGTTAGATGAGGTTGTAAACTGGCTGATCAAACTTGGTTATATCCCAAGTTTCTGTACGGCATGTTACCGTGAGGGAAGAACCGGTGACCGTTTTATGGCACTTTGTAAAAACATGCAGATCTTAAACTGCTGTCACCCGAATGCGCTGATGACGTTAAAAGAATACTTAGAGGATTATGCGAGCGAGGAGACTAAAAAACTTGGTATGGAGCTGATCGACAGAGAACTCGAAAAGATTCCGAATCCGAAAGTAAAACAGACTGCATACGAGCATATTCATGATATTGCAGAAGGAAAACGTGATTTCAGATTCTAAGAAAAACGTGATGCATATTCGGAATGAACAAACCAAAGGCAGATAAATTATGCCCGCAGGCTGTTCGAAAGGAGTACTATGGCAGGAACACTAAATGACACACCGGGCAGCAACCGTCTGCATATCGGTGTGTTTGGAAAAACAAACAGTGGAAAATCTTCTTTTATCAATGCGTTCACACATCAGGAAGTTTCCATTGTTGCGGATATTGCCGGAACGACGACAGATCCGGTCTATAAGCCGATGGAGATCAGCCCGCTTGGCCCCTGTGTGATCATTGACACAGCAGGATTTGATGATACAAGCGAGCTTGGTGAACGTCGTGTGGAGAAAACAAAACTGGCGGCAGAAAAGGCAGATATTGCAGTGATCGTGGTATCACAGCCGGATAATGAATGGGATATCACAGAAGAATTAAAGTGGTACCAGTTTTTGAAAGAGAAAAACACACCGGTCTTGTTCCTCGTCGGAAAATCAGATATTGATCCGCACACAGAAGAACTTATTTCATATATCAAAGAAAAAACCGGAAAGAAAGCGTTTGCAATCAGTGCAGAAACCGGGGCAGGAATCGATGTGGTAAGAGAAGAATTAGCCCGCCTTGTACCGGAAAACTTCGGGGAAAGAAAGATCACGGGAGAACTTGTCACAGAGGAAGATCTTGTCCTGCTGGTTATGCCGCAGGATATTCAGGCACCGAAAGGACGCCTGATCCTGCCGCAGGTGCAGACGCTGCGGGAGCTTTTAGATAAAAAATGTCTGGTCATGAGTGTGACAACAGACAAACTGGTGCCGGCACTTGCAGCCTTAAAAGAACCGCCGAAACTGATCATTACGGACTCACAGGTGTTTGGCTATGTGTATGAGCACAAACCCAAAGAGAGCATGCTGACTTCATTTTCCGTTTTATTTGCAGCCTATAAAGGGGATCTTCCTTATTATGTGGAAGGTGCGAAGATGTTAGACTCCCTGACGAATGAATCACACGTTCTGATTGCAGAGTGCTGCAGCCATGCACCGTTGCAGGAAGACATCGGAAGAGTCAAGATCCCGCGCATGTTAAAAAAACGTGCTGGGGAGGGGCTTACGGTAGATATTGTAAGTGGAACGGATTTCCCGGAGGATTTATCAGATTATGATCTGGTCATCCAGTGCGGTGCATGTATGTTTAACCGTAAATATGTGCTGTCCCGGATCGACCGAGCAAAAAAACAGCAGGTTCCGATGACCAATTATGGTGTGACGATCGCCCATCTGACCGGAATTTTAGATAAGATTTCAATGTAACAATAGAATTAAAAAGCAGGATTGCGTTTTCCTGTAAAATTAGAATTAAATGAAAAAAGCGATGCACGGTTTTAACCGGTGGCATCGCTTTTTTTGATCTAATAAACTGGATGACTCATATTTATTTTGCTAAAAGCATCATGATCTGGTTGCTGCGCTGTACAAATTTGGACATTGCATCAACAGACAGAGGTTGGTTTGAAAGCATTGCAAGATCGTATAACTGTTCGCAGAACATCGGAACATGCTCAGAATCCTTGTGCTCGAAAATGTATTTTACAAGTTCGTTATTTGCATTTAACGTCAGGGTCTGATCTGCTGCAAACATGTTCGGGTCCATACCACCCATGCCGTTCATTGCGTACATCTTCATCATATCCTGCATACGTCTGCCTTCCTCGGAGAGAGTGATGACAGAAGCAATATCAGCATTTTTCAGTTTCTCGACTTTGACAGTCAGCTTGTCATTGTTTAAGGCTTTTTTGAATACATCCGTCAGGGTATCTGTCTCAGCCCTTAAGTCCTCAGCAGAAGTCTCGTCCTTTAAGGATTCTGTCACATCTGCATCGATACGCATGAATTTATAATGCTCGTTGCGCTGTTCCAACTGTGAAATGAAAGAAGTATCAATGTTGTGGTCTAAGATGACAGCGTCCATGTTCTGCTCTTTGAACATCTTGATGTACTGACCCTGTTGAAGTTTGTCAGTTACATAGTAGATCACCTTGCGCTCGTCTTTTTCCTCTGCATTTTCATTTGCAGCATCAGCGTTTTCGGATTTGATCGGATTGCCATCAGCGTCTAATACTTCAGCTTCATCTTTTTTCTCATCTTCTTTCTTTTCTTCCTCTTTGACTAAGAGTTCCGGAAGAGTAAGATATTTGTCATCGAGATTCTTAAACAGGATGTAATCGTTCATCTTGTCACAGAATTTGGTATCTTTTAAGCAGCCGAATTTGATAAATGGGCTGATGTCATCCCAGTATTTCTCATAGTTTTCTTTATCCGTCTTGCACATGCCGATCAGTTTGTCTGCAACTTTCTTGGTGATGTACTCGGAAATTTTCTTTACAAAGCCATCATTCTGTAATGCGCTTCTGGATACGTTAAGTGGCAGATCAGGGCAGTCGATCACACCTTTTAAGAGCATTAAGAACTCAGGAATGACCTCTTTGATGTTGTCAGCGATAAATACCTGATTATTGTAAAGTTTGATAGTTCCCTCGATAGAATCATATTCCGTATTGATCTTCGGGAAGTACAGGATACCTTTTAAGTTGAATGGATAATCCATATTTAAGTGGATCCAGAACAGCGGCTCCTTGTAGTCTAAGAATACTTTACGGTAAAATGCCTTGTATTCTTCATCCGTACACTCGTTTGGATTTTTTGCCCAGAGCGGGTTTATATCGTTAAGTGGAACCGGACGTTTTACGATCTTTAATTTATCTTTTGCAGGGGAAACTTCAACGACTTCTTTTTCGCCGTTCTCATTTTCTTTTTCCTCTGTTTTTGCTTCTTCATGGATCGTCTCCACAACGGTATCAGTGTCTAATTTATCAGCAGCGTCGATCGTCTCATATTCGGTCTCGGCATTTGCTTTTTCAAGGAAGATCGGGGTAGGCATGAAAGAGCAGTACTTTTCGATGACTTCTCTTGCACGGTATTCGTTGGAGAACTCAACAGCATCTTCATTTAAGAAAAGGGTGATCTCAGTACCGACGCCTTCTTTATTGCCGTCAGCCATATTAAATTCTGTACCGCCATCGCAGGACCAGTGAACAGCTGTTGCACCGTCTTTGTAAGATAAAGTATCGATCGTTACCTGATCGGCTACCATGAATGCGGAGTAAAAACCAAGTCCGAAGTGACCGATGATCTGATCGTCGTTTGCTTTGTCCTTATATTTTTCAATAAAATCAGTTGCACCGGAAAATGCGATCTGGTTGATATATTCCTCAACTTCGTCTGCAGTCATACCAAGACCGTTATCGATGAATTTTAAGGTCTTTTCCTCCGGATTTACGACAACGTGAATTTCCGGTTTGTAGTCTGCCGGTAATGTATATTCGCCCATCATCTCAAGTTTTTTTAATTTTGTGATAGCATCACAGCCGTTACTGATCAGCTCACGGAAGAAAATATCGTGATCGGAATATAACCATTTTTTGATAATCGGAAACAGATTATCACTGTTAATTGAAAGATTTCCATGTTTCTCTGCCATATTCAAACACTCCTTTATGATCGTTATAAAATGCAGCGGAGCAGATCCGCTTCGCTGCTGCCTGAATCTAATATTATAACCGTAAATTTTAAAAGTCAATAGAAAATCAGCACTCTTTTTAAATGAGTGCTAACAAAAACGGCGAAAATGCTTTAAAATCGGGAAAAACAGGATTTCTTAAAAAAATATAAATTAAGCAGATAAATGGGATTTTCATTTTGCGGGATTTGTTTTATCATGATAGAAGTAAAAATTATCATGCAGATGAAAAAGATGTTTGCTGGGCAGAAATGGAGATTATTATGACACGCGACAATAACATTCCGGAAATTGATTTTGTGATCACATGGGTAGATGGCAATGATCCGGACTGGCAGAAACAGAAAATGGAGTACAGTATGCAGCCGGATCTGTCGCAGAAACAGGATGACAGAAAAGAGAGATACAGAGACTGGGATCTGCTGAGGTACTGGTTTCGTGGTGTGGAGCGTTTTGCACCATGGGTGCGCAGGATACACTTTGTTACATGGGGGCATCTGCCATCCTGGTTAAATAAAGAACATCCGAAGTTAAATATTGTAAATCATAAAGATTTTATTCCGGAAAAATATCTGCCGACATTTAATTCACATGCCATTGAGTGGAATATGCACAGAATCCCAGGTCTGGCAGAGAATTTTGTATATTTTAATGATGATATGTTTCTGATAAAAAAGGTCAGACCGGAACAGTATTTTAAAAATGATCTTCCGGTGGATATGCTGGCTCTTCAGCCTGATGTGGCAAATACAAAAGATCAGGTCATGCCATATATTTACCTGAATAATACCATGCTTCTGGCAAAATATTTTGACAAACGTGAAAATATGAAAAAACAGCCGGGAGCATATTTCCATCCCGGTTATCCGTTTATGTATTTTATTTATAATATGTTAGAACTGGCGTTCCCATTGTTTACAGGATTTTACACGGTTCATGGGCCGTCTTCTTTTAAAAAGAGTACTTTTGTGAAAATGTGGGAATTAGAACCGGAGTTGTTAAACGAGGTGTGCAGCCATAAATTTCGTCAGAAAGAGGATGTCAGCCAGTATGTGCTCAGGGAGTATCAGAAACTGACAGGCGGTTTTGTTCCCGGCAATGTAAGAAAACTCTGCCGGTATTATGATGTCTCAAATGATAACAGCAGGATTGTGGCTGATATAGGTCATCAGAAGAGTGGAAGCGTCTGTTTGAATGACAGCAATCAGGAGATTGATTTTGAATGGGCAAAAAAAGAACTTCATATGGGATTTGCACAGATCTTGAAGGAAAAATCTGCATTTGAAAAGTAAGAGGTGAAAAAAGTGATCGTATTAAAAGCAGATAGCGAATTAAAAATGACATTTGAACGGCTGATAAAGACCATGCATGCAAATGTAAACTGGACAGGTCTTTTTGTGGCACTTGATAATTATCTCATTTTACAGGGGGAAGTGCGCTCCCTGTTTTTTCATTTTGACAGCAGAAAAGTGGCGGAAAATATTGTAGATCTGCCGATCAAAGAAGATGAGATCAAAGATACCGATGAGGCAGCAGTACGGGATGTGATCAATATGATCCTGTATGCATTTGGAAAATGGGGGACGATCCAGGGACTTCGTGTGGAAAAAAATACGGAGCAGCTGAATACTCTTTTCGGGCATGTGCTTGCAGGAATCTATATTGAACCGGAATATACCACGCAGTATTTCCGTTTTTATCATGCAGGAAAGCGTATTACCTATGAAGATGTGATACAGGCGGCACTTGAGGCAAAAGAAGCAGTGCAGAAGGAAGAGGAAGCAGACGAGGAACAGGGACTCTGGCATAAAGTTGAATGGAAGATGGCGCATACTGTTTTTGAGAGAACAGAACTTTCACTGTCAGAAAGAGCAAAAGGCAGGATTGGCAATAACTTTTATAAAGTTGGTTACCGCTGCCCAAAATGCAAAGGAAATCTGCATATGATCATGTATCCGAAAGGAAAAGAGTTTCGGATTGAGACGCCTGAGGGAGTAGTCCTTTTGGCAAAAGCATGTACCTGTGCGGCGTGTCACAGATTTTATACGCCGCGCCCATGGAAACTTCTTGGAGACGGCGATATTTATCTGATGGATTTTGAGGAGGATAAAAAGGCATACGAAGATTATCTTGAGCTGATGGGGCGTAACGGCGAGCATGAGGCAAACAGTCGTTATAATGAATATGAGGACGGCAGAAAGCCGGCGGGTGTCGAGGATGAGCAGCAGCCACTTGAGGAACTGTGCGAGGATCTGCCGGAATATTCAGATGCAGACTTTGAGGAATTATTAAATAAGATAGAAGAGGGATTTTTCCCGGAAAGCAGTATTGCAGCCTGCGAACCTGCCATACAGGAGGAAAAAAAGCGTCGTAAAAAGTTAAAGAGTACGCCTGCATCAGATCAGGACGAAGTCACAGATGATGAAGAAGAGCAGGATGAGAGCAAGAACCGGCACGAAGAAAAACAGCATGGAAATGAAAGCGCGGGTGAAAGTGGATGGAAGCGGAACGAGCGGGAAGAAAAGCAGGCAGATGCACGCCGGAATGAGGAGAAAAGTCTGCATGTAAATGCACGACAGAGTGAGAATGAAAGACGTGAGGGAAATATTTCACGGAATGAGAACGAAAGGCTGTATGCAGATGCACGTCAGGATGAAACCGAACGACGCCATGTGAAAGGTTCCCGATATGAGAGTGACAGCAGGCAGCCGCACGAAGCTGGGCAGATCAGCGGGGAATCGTCCGATGAAAAATATGCACAGGTAAATAATGCGGAGGCACAGAAAGTCCGCGAGACTTATCAGGCTAAATTTGGAGTCGCAGACCGTATGTCAGAGCGCCAGCTTTCCGAATTAAAACACCAGCTCATGCATGAAACAAGAATTTCGCCCGAAGAGCGGAAACAATACCTGGATATGTTAGAGGAAAAAGAACAGGACAGAAAGCTTACCGCGTTAAATAAAAAGGCAGAGAGCTGCGCAGATAAAAATTATGCCGTGATGCGCCGTGTCTATGACGAGATTGCAGAGGAAAAGCTGCCGCAGGAGAAAAAACAGAATCTGCTTTTAAATCTGAAACAGAAAATGCAGACACAGGCAGAGCGGGAAGTCGCAGAGCTGGTTGGAAAAATGCCGCCTAATATGGACAGGGCACGTTACCATGCACTTCGGGAGAAATTAAAAGAATACGAAGGAGTAGATTTAACCCCATATCAGGAACGGTTAGAATCGCAGAAAAATCTTGCCGAACAGCAGGAAATAAAAAATATGATCCGCCAGTCGAGAAAAATCACCAGAGATGATCTGACAGAGCTTAAGGAGCGTCTGAAAGAAAAGGAGTTTGAGCCGGGGCTGGTTTTGCCGTATTTTGAGCAGATCGAGAACAAAATCCGCCAGATGGATGAAAATGAGATTGCAGAGATTGCCGGTGATCCGGTGCATATGTCCTTTGAGGAGGGAATGGATGCATATCAGAAGATAGCAGACGGACCTTATTTACCAGATCTGAAAGATAATGCATTAGAACTTTTAAGCAGGCGTCTTTCCAAGATCAAGACGGATGAGTGTGAACAGCTTGTAAATAAGCTGAAAAATGAACTGGAAGAGGCGGGAATCACAGAAAGCCAGAAACATTATTTTTACCCGGCGAGAAAAGTGCTGTTAAAGCAGGCAGCGCCGCAGGAAACAGAGGTTATCGATTATGCCATGGCATCCTATGCCGCAGGAAACGGTCTGTTTGAATATCCGATTTTTGTGGTGGACACATCGAGAAACAACAGTGGAAAAGAGGGGATTATCCTGACACCGGAACATCTATATTACAGCACACTGATGACATCTTACCGTATTGATGTTCCGTCCATAGATGAGATCACTGCATCCACAGGACTTTTAAACCGTGGTGTGTATGTGACAGAGAAAAATGGGAAAAAGACGAAAATTCCATATGCGGTAGAAAATAAGCAGCTCACGGCATATGCCGGGGTATTGAATGAATTTATTCATTATTTACAGGAAAAACCGGATTCGCGAAATATTTCTTATCTGGCGAAAGAAAAACATGATACGATCTGCTGCTTCCGCTGTGGTTATGTATATAAGGGAGGAAATATCTGTCCAAAATGTGGATTTAAAAACAATGCTTAGAAAATATTAAGAATTATTAAAAATGCATAAAATAGCTTCTTATTTTTGAAAAGTGTGATATAATATTACCATACATATTGTTATTTAATTAACAAAATATGTGACAGTTACATAAAAATTGCACACAGTTAAGGACACATAAAATACAGTATTGTGTCAGGGGGCAGCCAGAGGATGGCAGCAGATTGGAGGAAAGATGGCAAGATTTACATTACCACGCGATTTGTATCATGGAAAAGGGGCATTAGAAGCATTAAAGACGTTTGAAGGCAAAAAGGCGATCATCTGTGTAGGCGGTGGTTCCATGAAACGTTTTGGCTTCTTAGACCGTGCAAAACAGTATCTGGAAGAAGCCGGTATGGAAGTACAGCTTTTTGAGGGAATTGAGCCGGATCCATCTGTGGAGACTGTAATGAAGGGTGCAAAAGCGATGGAGGAGTTTGAACCAGATTGGATCGTTGCGATTGGAGGAGGTTCACCGATCGATGCAGCGAAGGCAATGTGGATCAAATACGAGTATCCGGATATCACATTTGAGGATATGTGCAAAGTGTTCGGTATTCCGAAACTTCGCAAAAAAGCGCATTTCTGTGCAATTTCTTCCACTTCAGGAACTGCAACAGAGGTAACAGCATTCTCTATTATTACAGATTATCAGAAAGGTATCAAATATCCGATCGCTGATTTTGAGATCACACCGGATGTTGCGATCGTAGATCCTGAACTTGCAGAGACGATGCCGCAGAAACTTGTTGCACACACCGGAATGGATGCAATGACACATGCGATCGAGGCATATGTATCTACTGCAAACTGTGATTTCACAGACCCGCTTGCACTGCATGCGATCAAGATGATCCAGAGAGATCTGGTAGGATCTTATAACGGGGATATGGAAAAGAGGGATAACATGCACAATGCACAGTGCCTTGCCGGTATGGCATTTTCCAATGCACTGCTTGGTATCGTTCATTCCATGGCACATAAGACCGGTGCTGCATTTGCGGATTACGGCGCACATATCATCCACGGTGCAGCCAACGCAATGTATCTGCCAAAAGTTATCGCGTTCAATGCAAAAGATGAGACGGCAAAGAAACGCTATGGTGAGATCGCTGATTTTATGGGACTTGGCGGAGATTCTTTAGATGAGAAAGTTGATCTGCTGATCAGATATCTGCGCGGCATGAATGATGACTTAAAGATTCCGCACTGCATCAAAAATTATGGCGCAGACAGTTATCCGGTGGAGCAGGGATTTGTGCCGGAAGAGGTATTCTTAGAGAGACTGCCGGAAATCGCAGCCAATGCCATCTTAGATGCTTGTACCGGATCGAATCCGCGTCAGCCGAGTCAGGAGGAGATGGAGAAACTGCTGAAGTGCTGCTACTATGATACGGAAGTAGATTTCTAGGATTTTTAGAATCTGAGAAGAAAAAGAAAAAGAAAAAGACAGACGGATTTTCCGGTTGGGAGGGAATGATCCGTCTGTTTTTATGTGCGTTCAGCGAAGCCGATGCATGGGCTTAAGTCATTCTCGTGGACTTGCTGTGGGCTTATTTTATCCTTTGGACTTACGACTTTGAACTTTGTGCCCTGTGGTTGTGGGTCCTTTTCTGGTTTATCTGAGATTCCAGATGCACCGGCAGCTACTGTTTCCAACTTGTGCTGGTTCTGCGTGGATCATAAAAGTTGACACCACATGGTACCGTGATAAAAAATGTACCAAAAAGGTAACCTCAATTAAAAAAGGCAGCACAGGGAAAATGACGCTGTATGCGAAGTGGAAAAAGAAATAAATACTTACAAAATGTTCCACATCACGAAACAAAGTTTTACATTGTGAAAATGTAACAAAAAAACAGGGATAAATAGCAAAAAAAATGTTGCTATTTAGACAAAATATGATAGAATGAATATGTGCGTTTTAGAAATGTACATGACATGGCTTGATTATGGAAACAAATACAGTGTCCATAATTACATAGTAATATAATTTAGGAGGAATTATCAAAATGGCAAACAAATGGGTGTATATGTTTAGCGAAGGCGACATGACCATGCGTAACCTGCTTGGCGGTAAAGGTGCCAACCTTGCAGAGATGACAAGCATCGGACTTCCTGTACCACAGGGATTCACAATCACAACAGAGGCTTGTACACAGTACTATGAAGATGGTCGTAAGATCAACGACGAGATCATGGCTCAGGCTATGGAAGGCGTTAAGAAAATGGAAGAGATCAACGGAAAGAAATTCGGCGATCTTGAGAATCCATTGTTAGTATCTGTTCGTTCAGGAGCAAGAGCTTCCATGCCAGGTATGATGGATACCATCTTAAATCTTGGTTTAAATGACGAAGTAGTTGCTGCTATGATCAAAGGTAATCCGGATCCTGCATTCGAGCGTTTCGTATATGACTCATATAGACGTTTCATTCAGATGTTCTCAGATGTAGTTATGGAAGTTGGTAAAAAATACTTCGAGCAGCTCATCGACAAGATGAAAGAAGAAAGAGGCGTTAAATTCGATATCGACCTCACAGCAGCTGACTTAAAAGAGTTAGCAGAGCAGTTCAAGGCTGAGTACAAGAATCAGTTAGGAACAGATTTCCCTTCAGATCCTGTTGAGCAGTTAAAACTTGCTATCGAGGCTGTATTCCGTTCATGGGACAACCCACGTGCGAACGTATATCGTCGTGATAACGATATCCCATATTCCTGGGGTACTGCAGTTAACGTAATGCCTATGGTATTCGGTAACTTAAATAACGAATCTGGTACAGGTGTTGCATTTACACGTGATCCTGCAACTGGTGAGAACAAACTGATGGGTGAGTTCTTAATCAATGCACAGGGTGAGGACGTAGTTGCCGGTGTTCGTACACCTATGCCGATCGCTCAGATGGAGAAAGAGTTCCCGGAGGCATATGCAGACTTCCTTAAAGTTTGTGAGACTCTTGAGAATCACTATCATGATATGCAGGATATGGAGTTCACCGTTGAGAACAAGAAGTTATACATGCTTCAGTGCCGTAACGGTAAGAGAACAGCTCCAGCTGCACTTAAGATCGCTTGTGATTTAGTAGACGAGGGACATAAGACTCCAGAAGAGGCAGTCGCTATGATCGATCCTCGTAACCTTGATACATTACTTCATCCACAGTTTGATGCTGCTGCATTAAAAGCTGCTACACCGATCGGAAAAGGACTTGGTGCTTCTCCGGGTGCTGCCTGCGGTAAGATCGTATTCACAGCAGAGGATGCTGAAGAGTGGAATGCAAGAGGAGAGAAAGTCGTATTAGTGCGTCTTGAAACTTCTCCGGAAGATATTACTGGTATGAAAGCTTCCCAGGGTATCTTAACAGTTCGTGGTGGTATGACATCTCACGCAGCCGTAGTTGCACGTGGTATGGGTACCTGCTGTGTATCCGGATGTGGCGATATCGCTATGGACGAAGAGAATAAGAAATTCACATTAGCTGGCAAAGAGTTCCATGAGGGAGATTATATCTCTATCGATGGTACAACCGGTAACATTTACGATGGAGCTATCAAGACAGTTGACGCTACGATCGCTGGTGAGTTCGGACGTGTTATGGCATGGGCTGATCAGTTCAGAACTCTTAAGGTTCGTACAAATGCAGATACTCCTGCAGATGCTAAGAAAGCTCGTGAGCTTGGTGCAGAAGGTATCGGTCTCTGCCGTACAGAGCATATGTTCTTCGAGGAAGACAGAATCGCTGCTTTCCGTGAAATGATCTGCTCCGATACAGTAGAAGAGAGAGAAGCTGCATTAGAGAAGATCCTGCCATATCAGCAGGGAGACTTCGAAGCATTATATGAAGCTCTGGAAGGCAACCCAGTTACTATCCGTTTCCTTGATCCGCCTCTTCATGAGTTCGTTCCTACTGAGGAAGCTGACATTGAGAAACTTGCAAAAGCTCAGGGTAAATCTGTTGAGACAATTAAGAACATCATCGCTTCTTTACATGAGTTCAACCCAATGATGGGACACAGAGGATGCCGTCTTGCAGTTACTTATCCGGAAATTGCAAAGATGCAGACAAAAGCTGTTATCCGTGCAGCAATCAACGTTCAGAAGAAACATTCTGACTGGACTGTAAAACCTGAGATCATGATCCCATTGGTTTGCGAAGTAAAAGAGTTAAAATATGTAAAACAGGTTGTTGTTGAGACAGCAGATGCTGAGATCGCAGCAGCAGGTATCAAACTTGATTATGAAGTAGGTACTATGATCGAGATCCCAAGAGCTGCTCTTACAGCTGATGAGATCGCTAAAGAGGCTGACTTCTTCTGCTTCGGTACAAACGACTTAACACAGATGACATATGGATTCTCTCGTGACGATGCTGGTAAGTTCTTAAATGCTTACTATGATAAGAAAATCTTCGAGAACGATCCATTTGCAAAACTTGACCAGACAGGTGTTGGTAAGTTAATGGAGACAGCTATTAAACTTGGAAAACCGGTTAATCCGAAACTCCATGTTGGTATCTGTGGTGAGCACGGTGGAGATCCTTCATCTGTTGAGTTCTGCCACAAGATTGGTCTGGATTATGTATCCTGTTCACCATTCCGTGTGCCGATCGCTCGTTTAGCTGCAGCACAGGCTGCTATTGCAAATAAATAATTTGTTGTAAGGTAAAATGTTGCCTGTGCTGCATGCACAGTGCAGCAATTGCAAACAAATAATGTGTATTGCATAAATTAAAAAGGGGATATGTTATTTTTGGGAGAAGGTAATATATAGAGAGAAAACCCGCATGAACCGAAAGGTTTGTGCGGGTTTTTTGTGTGTAAGGGTAAGGATTGACAATCCATATATTTGTCAATATAATTAAACTGAGAGTTTAATTAATAAAAAAGGAGAGGTATATGGGACGAAGAAAAAAAGAACCGAGGGCAGTACATAGAGAAAATATTGCGTCAGCGGCATCGGTATTGTTTATGGAAAATGGAATTACGGCAACTTCCATGAGCGATATAGCAAAAGCTGCCGGGTACAGCAAAGCTACGTTATATGTATATTTTGAAAACAAAGAGGAGATCGTTGGTCTGCTGGTTTTAGAGAGCATGCAAAAATTATATGGATATATAGTTGCTGCGTTAGAAGAGCAGCAGACAACAAGGGCGAGATACGATATGATCTGTAAAGGTTTAATACAGTATCAGGAAGAATTTCCGTTTTATTTTAAAATGGTGTTAGACAAAATTAATGTTGATTTTAAAGATCATGATTATCTGCCGGAAGAGAAAGCTACCTATCAGGTAGGGGAAGAAATCAATGAAAAAATGAAAGAATTTTTAGCGGCAGGCATTCAAAAAGGCGATTTGCGTGAAGATTTAAAAATAATGCCTACGATCTTTCAGCTTTGGGGAATGTTAGCAGGACTGATACAGCTTGCGGCGAATAAGGAAGAATATATCAAAATGTCGATGGATTTATCGAAGAGCGAATTTTTAGAGGATGGGTTTTGCATGCTGTATCATTCCATAGAAAATATTCTATAAAAAAAATACCAGAATAATAGAAAGAGGAGGAGTTTGAAATGAGTATATCCAGAAAAAAGATAGTGATGATTCTTATTATGTTGTTTCTTCTTTTAGCATTAATTTTTGGAACTGCTTATATAGATCGTGTAGGAGAGTATAAGCGGGCTGTAAAGGAAACGACTATTGAAGAAGTAAATATTTCGGATATTCCGGATGGAGTTTATATCGGAGAATAAAATGAGATCGTTGATGAACAGAGAATAGACGTCGATACCGTTTCAGGTGCGACGAATTCGAGTATTGTTATTAAGAAGGCGGTTGAGGTTGCACTTAAAGGAGCTGCATAAAATTTTATTGGGAGTGAGTAAGTGTATGTTAGGAATCTATTTGAGTGGTACAGGCAATACGAAACATTGTGTTACAAGACTGGTGAAATTAATTGATGCGTCAGCCGATGTGGTTCCATTAGAGGATGAATCTGTTACTGATAAAATAAAAAGGAATGAAACGATTATCCTGGGATATCCGACGCAGTTTTCGAATGCACCATATATGATCAGAGATTTTATCCAAACGCATGCCTCTTTATGGACGGGCAAGAAAATGATATGTGTCGCGACCATGGGAGCATTTAGCGGGGACGGCGCCGGATGTGCAGCGAGACTTCTGAAAAAATACGGAGCAGTAATCTTAGGCGGCGTACATATTAAAATGCCGGATTCCATATGTGACAGTAAAATGTTGAAAGAATCAGTGGAAGAAAATGAAAAGATCATCAGGAAAGCGGATGAAAAATTGAAAGAAGCTGCAGAACGGATCAGGCAGGGGGATTATCCTGCGGAGGGGCTGACAATTTTCGCCCATATAGCAGGACTTTTTGGACAAAGGCTCTGGTTTTATAAAAAAACAGCGGGATATACCGACCAGCTAAAAATAAATCAGGATTGCGTGGGATGTGGTAAGTGTGCAAAAATCTGCCCCATGAAAAATATCACGATGGAGAATGGAAGACCTCATCCAGGTGGCAAATGTACGATGTGTTACCGCTGTATATGTAATTGTCCACAAAAGGCGATCACACTTTTGGGAAGTAAAGTTATCTTGCAATATAAATTTGAAGATTCTTCCAATCTTACAAAAATGTAAGATTTATCAGGGAAATGTAAGCTAATAAAATGGCGGTACATTTCCTTTTTTGTTAAGATAAAGTCGTGAATTAAGTAAAGCAGATAATTTTTGGGGAGGGAAATTTATGAAAAAGAAAAAACATTCGCGAATCTGGGCTGTCGTAGGTATAATCCTGCTGGGTATAGTTGCTGTCGGCAGTATATATTCTCATTTTGGAGGATTTGGTACCGGACCATGTGCTGATGAAACGGAATTTATGCAATACGCAGACCAGGTGGATAATATAAAAATACCGGAGAAAACAAAGATTGTGGCATTAGGGGAAGCATCCCATGGAAATGTAGGGTTTCAGCAGTTAAAACTTTCCGTATTTCAAAATCTGGTGGAAAATGCCGGGATAAGGGCATTTGCACTGGAGGGAGACTATGGCGGATGTGAGTATGTGAACCGTTACATTCACGGCGGGGAAGGAACGGCAGAGCAGGCTGCCGCGGCGATTGGCTTTGCAATATACAGAACCGATGAGATGGCAGATCTGATTTCTTATATGCGAAAATACAATGAGACTGCAAAGGCTGGAGATGACTTAAGATTTTATGGGTTTGACATGCAAAACTGGTCCTATAATCTGCAGTATCTGACCGAGGCATGTAAAGCGTCAGGAATCGACGTAACTGAACTGAAAAAATTAGAAGACAATGACGAGGCAGACGGCGGCTATGATATTGAGGAACAGACCAGGATTATAATGGAGATAAAAAAAGAATTGCAGGAATCAGATGCGAAAGACATTAAACAGGCAGATCATCTGGCAGATACGCTGCTGCAGAATATTTCTCTTGGAAAAGTGATCGATTCTGCCGTAGAAGGAAATGCGCTCAGAGATCAACGGATGGCAGAAAATGTGATGTGGATTCTTTCTATGGAAGAACAACGGGGGAATGCATGTATTTTTATTTCCGGTCACAATGGACATATAGAGCGGTCTGGAAATTATGGCACGGATAACAGGGTTATGGGAAATATTTTATCGGATGAACTTGGAGAAGGATATTTTGCAATAGGAACAGATTTTTACAAGACAAACTGCAATCTTCCGAAAAGTGATGGAAAGCGTATCACGCACACGTTTTATTCGTATGATCCTCTTGCAAAAGCCGCGAAGAAAGCCGGTTATGATATGTGCTGGCTGGATTTTTCAAAGGTTCCGGAAAATTCAAAACTGAAAGAACAGATTACAGATCATGTTTCTATGGGATCATTAGGAGAGGGTTACAGTGCGTTTTTTATGAGTATTTTCCCTCAAAGTTACCGCATATCACAATCGCCGGAAAAATTGTATGATGGAATGATTTTTGTTGCGGATGCACATCCGATAGAGATCCGGGAAGAGTAGAAAAATAATCGGTCAGGTCTTTGAAAATTGTGTTTTGATTTTCAGAGACCTGATTTTTGTGAAAAAGTAACAAAAACAAAACATATGTTTGCATTGCGCGGTGTTATGTGGTACATTTAAATCAAATATTACGATTGATATAGTACAGGGGGAGAACATGAAATTTCTTCATATCTCAGATTTACATATTGGGAAACGTGTCAATGAGTTTTCCATGATCGAAGATCAGAAATATATTTTACGGCAGATCAAAAAAATTGCATTGGAGCAGCAGGTGGATGCAGTTATGATCGCGGGGGATATTTATGATAAGCCAGTTCCGTCTGCAGAGGCGGTACAGTTGTTTGACAAGTTTCTGACAGAACTTGCAGATTGCGGGAAAAAGGTATTTGCAGTCAGTGGAAACCATGATTCAGCGGAACGCATTGCATTTGGTGCGCAGCTTATGAGCAGCCGGGAAGTTTATGTTTCTCCGGTTTATGATGGAGAGGTAAGATGCGTTACCTGTCAGGATGAATACGGAGAACTGTGTATCTGGCTGCTTCCGTTTATACGTCCTGCGGTTGTGCGCCATGCGTGGAGAAATGTGACAGAGGGGATATCTATTGGGAAAAATGATGCCGGGACAAAACAGGATCTTGCGAAAGAAGATAACGTGGAGACAGTGGAAACATATCAGGATGCACTGCAGTATGTCGTATCACACATGCCGGTAGACATATCAAAGCGTAATATATTAGTGGCACATCAGTTTGTGACAGGTGCAGCCCGTTGTGAGTCGGAAGAAGTTTCTGTTGGCGGATTAGACCAGATCGAGGCGGGAGTATTTAATATTTTTGATTACGTTGCACTGGGGCACATTCACAGTCCACAGTATATCAGCCGGGAGACACTGCGTTATTGCGGAACACCGCTCAAGTATTCTTTTTCAGAGGCAGAACAGGAAAAGTCTGTTGTTGTTATGGAGATAAAGGAGAAGGGGGATATCTGTATTGAAAAGGTTCCATTGAAACCTCTTCGTGATCTGCGTAAGATTCGTGGAACCTACATGGAACTGATGGCAAAAGATTTTTATGAGGGCACAGAAACGGACGATTATCTGCAGATCACGCTGACTGATGAGGAAGATGTCCCGGATGGAATGGCGAAACTTCGGACGGTATATCCCAATCTGATGCAGCTTGTCTATGATAATAGCAGAACCAGACAGAGCAGGCAGGTTGAAGTGACGGAGCATGTGGAGCAAAAGTCAGAGATAGAATTGTTTGAAGAATTTTACGAGATACAAAATAATCAGCCGATGAATGAAGAACAGCAGAATTTTGTAAAAAAACTATTAGAGGAATTACATTAATATTGTAAATAACTATTTGATCTCAATATTATTATGTTTTCATAAAACAGGAAAAAGGAGCGGTTATGAAACCAGTCAGTCTTACAATAAGTGCATTTGGACCATATGCGGGAGAACAGACCATAGATTTTGAACGGCTTGGATCACAGGGATTATTCCTGATTACAGGAGATACCGGAGCAGGAAAGACTACAATTTTTGATGCGATCACATTTGCATTGTACGGGGAAGCCAGCGGTGATGTGCGCAAAGCGGATATGTTCCGCAGTAAATACGCCAAAGCGGATGTGAAAACATTTGTGCGTCTGACGTTTGAGTATGCAAATAAGCGGTATATCGTAGAACGCAATCCGGAATACATGCGTCCAAAAGGACGCGGAACTGGAATGACAATGGAAAAAGCGAATGCTACGTTAGAGTATCCGGATGACAGGGAACCGGTGACAAAAAGCAGAGAGGTTACACGTGCCATCACAGAACTGATTGGTTTAGACTGCAAACAGTTTACCCAGATAGCGATGATCGCACAGGGAGATTTTCAGAAAGTATTGTTTGCAAATACGGAGGAGAGAGGAAAGATCTTTCGACAGATATTCGGTACAGATATTTACCGTGTGCTGCAGGAACGGCTGAAAGATGCTGTGAAAAAGCAGTGGAGAGAATATGATGAACTGCGGCGCAGTATCAATCAGTATATGGATGGAATTGTTTGTGATAGTGATTCATTGAATGAAGAAGGGGCAGCAATCGCTGAAAAAATGAACCTGCTCAAAAAAGAAAAGTTTGATGGCAGGGTGGAAGAGGGAATTTTGCTTTTAGAGCAGCTCTGCCAGGTACAGAAAGAGTCATTAGAATATTTACAGAATGAGAAACAGACACTTGATGAAAAGATCAGAAGTGCGGATGAACTCAGTGGAAAAGTACGGGAAAATACAAAAAGAAAGCAGTTATTAGAAGAGAAAAAGCAAAGATTAAAGGAATTAGAACCACTACTTATAAAGGCAAAAGAAGATATGTTGTACGCCCAAGAAGCAGCAAAAGACTGCGAAAGATTAGACAGGGCAGTGGAGGAATATGAAAAGAAGCTGACACTATATGAAAAAATCCAGAAACTTGACCTGGCACAGCGGACAAAACAGCAGGATATAGAAGAGAAAGTTCAAAAAAAGCAGCAGGAGGAACAGAGAAAAATCAGGCTGGAGGAAAAACTGCAGCAGGAGAAAGAAAATTTAAAATCATATGAGGGTGCTACTGTAGAAAAACAGCGTGTGGAACGGGAAATCCACACAATTACAGAAAAAAGAGATTCGTTAGAAAATCAGAAAAAAAAGATTGTTGAACTGGAAACAGCACTTTCAGTCAGAAAGGAAAGTTTAAGTTTACAAAAGAAAACAGAAGATCATCTGTTAATGCAGGAACAAAAACTAAAAGAAGAACAGGAACAGAAGAAAGATGCTGCAGGCTGTGAAATTGTCTGTAAGAACGCATTAAATGATATCCGGCAGAAAATAAGAAATCTGACAGAGATTACGGAACAGTTGGAAACGGCAGCAAAAGAAGTGAAAAGACTGGGCATGGAACAGGATAATGCACAGAAGAAGTATGATACGAAAAGCAGCGAACTGCAGCAGCAAAAAGAAGTGTTAGAGCAGGTTTCCGACGCAGAAAGAAGGGAAAAACAGGCTGAAACAGAGAGTATTAAGGTATCGGAAGCAATACGCAGACAGGATGAGCTGGAAGATAAGTTAGAAGATTGGGAAAAAATCAGTAAAAACAGGGAAAAGGCACAAAAAGAGTATCAAAAAGAGGTCACAGCGCAAAAACAGATCAGTGAGCATTACAGGAAGATGGAGCAGCAATTCTGGGATGCACAGGCAGGAATATTGGCACAGGGACTGAAAGAAGAAGAACCGTGCCCGGTCTGTGGCTCAGTGCATCATCCCCTGCCGGCAGTTATACCACAGGAGACTCCGGAGAGGGATGAGTTAGAGAATGCGAAAGCGGAGGATGCAAAATCAAGGGAAAAAGTCAGCAGGCTGAGTGAAAAGGCACATCAGCTTATGGTACAGGAAGAAGAAAAAATATCTGCTGTATTAAAAGATGCAAAGGAATTATTGGGAATATCTGATGACAAAATGTCTTTAGCAGAGATCAGGCTGGAGAATCAAAAACAAAAGAATGCGAATGAGGTACAAAGACAAGAATATAAAAGTCAAAAAGAAAAGGCAAAGAATGATTTGGACACAAAGAATCTGTTAGAACAAAAGATGCAGGATACGCAGAATGAACTGACGCTGTTAAGTGAAAAGAAGAATGCCCTTGGACAGAAGAATGCTACGGCAAAGGAACGTTATACACAGCAGAAACAGCAGTGGGAGAAAAATATTGCTGACTGTGGCTTTATGCTGGAAAATACAGAAGATTCCCAGATTGTTTTATCACAGCTTTCCCAAATTGAAAGAGAACGAAATATGCAGTTTTTGCAGGCAAAAAAAGACAGGGAGCGTGTGGAACAGATTGCAGGTGAATTAAAAGAAAGTGAAGAATCAAAGCAAAAAATACGTGTAACGATCAGCAGCATCCAGGAAGAAATCGCAAAACTGACAGGAAATAAAGAGACTGTCGAAAAGCAGATGAGAACAGACATGCAGTCTGTATGCAGTCAGGCAGATATCTTCGGAAATACCGGCACTACTATCGTGCAGAAAATACAGGAAGCAGAGCACGAACAGATGGCTTTCGCAGAGGATGTGATTGTCATGATGCAAAATGCAGCCAGTGAAAAACAGGTGGAATTATCCAAAAAGCAGGAGAAAGAACGAAAAAAGGCTGCATTAGAAAAGCAGATTCCGCTTGATGAAACAGAAATAAAAGAACTTACCAGTCAGATCGGTGCGGCAGAAAATGAGATAATACGTTTACAGACAGAGTATGTAAACGAAGAAAAAGGTTTAAAAGAACTGAAAGAGCAGGTAGAAGATATTACAAAAGAGGAAGTACAGTCACAGATAGAAAAATGTACGGAACAAAAGAAAAATCTTGAAGAGAACAGGGAAAAGACGAGGGAAACCTATAATAATTACGAAAAAAATACGGAGAGTGAAAAAGGTGCTATTCAGGTACTTCTTGGTCAGATTAGGGAGACAGAAAAGTTGATAGCACTTCCGGAAGAAGAAATCGAAAAACAGGCGGAAGAACTGCGGACAAAAAGAAGTGAGATCGAAGAAAACAGGGCATCAAAATATACTTCTTATCATGCGAATATGAATATCTGTGAAAATGTCAGTAAAAAACAAAAGGAGATTGCACAGACTGAACAGAAATATGTCTGGATGAAGTCGCTTTCCGATACAGCAAGCGGTATGTTGACCGGAAAGGCAAAGATCGAATTAGAAACTTACGTGCAGATGGCTTACTTTGACCGGATATTGATCCGTGCAAACAGGAGAATGCTTACGATGAGCAGTGGGCAGTATGAACTGCAGCGTGAGGAGGAGACAGGAAGCCGCAAGGAAAAAGCAGGATTGGAACTTTGTGTGGTAGACCATTATAACGGAACAAAGCGCAGTGTCAAGACACTTTCCGGCGGAGAGTCATTTCAGGCATCATTGTCGCTTGCACTTGGATTGTCGGATGAGATACAGTCTTATGCAGGCGGAATCCGTATGGATTCCATGTTTGTGGATGAAGGGTTTGGCTCGCTTGATGAGGATGCCCTAGAGCAGGCATTAAAGGCATTGTTACAGCTTACAGAGGGTAATCGTCTGGTAGGCATCATTTCACATGTATCGGAACTAAAAGACCAGATTGACAAAAAAATCATTGTAACGAAGCATCGGACGCCGGAAGGTGTCAGCAGTGCTGCACAAGTGGAGTAAAATATAGTGAATTAGTATAAACTTTTTTTCTTGACTTCACCACTGTATAGTGCTATCATCTGAAATAGAGTGAGCAGAGCGTTCATGAAGGGGTACACCACCTTGGGTGTATTTCTTTGTGAACGCTTTTTTTGATTCATAGGAAATTACGTCCTATGAATCAAAAAGCCCTCCGGGCAGGATGCGCATCTCGCGGAGAAGAAGTTAGCTGTAAATAGCACTGCTCGAGTGCGAAAGAGTCGCAAGCGACTCTTTGTTTTTGCCTGAAAAAACAAAAGGAGGAAAATGAAAGGATTTATGGAGATCAATGGAAAGCATGCAACGTTGCCGGAAGGGACAACGATACTTGATTACTTAGAGCAGAATCATTACGTGTTAGCACAGATTGCAGTTGAGCACAATTATGTGATTTTAGACAGGGAAGATTATGCGAAAGTTGTTTTAAAGGATGATGACATTTTAGAAATTGTCAGTTTTATGGGTGGCGGCTGTTAAGCTGGCATAAGCGGAATATCTGGCAGAAATAAAGAAAATTGTAAAAGAAAAAAGAGTTGATAGCTGTGTTATCAGAAAAGATATAACAGTACAGACATAACAGAAAAGAGGAAAAAAATGAGTGAAATGACGAAAGATACATGGACATTAGGAGGACATGAGTTTACCTCCAGATTTATATTAGGTTCCGGAAAATATTCCTTAGAGCTGATTGATGCAGCAGTAAAAGAAGCAAAAGCAGAGATCGTGACGATGGCACTGCGACGTGCAAATGAGGGTGGTGTGGCAAATATCTTAGATTATATTCCAAAGAATGTGACATTGCTGCCAAATACATCCGGGGCACGAAATGCAGAGGAGGCAGTCCGTATTGCAAGACTGTCAAGACAGATCAGCGGCAGTGATTTTGTGAAAATCGAGGTCATTCATGATTCAAAATATCTGCTGCCGGACAATTATGAGACAGCGAAAGCAGTAGAAGTGTTAGCAAAAGAAGGATTTGTTGTAATGCCATATATGTATCCGGATCTCAACGCAGCACGTGATATGCAAAACGCAGGTGCAGCCTGTATCATGCCGCTTGCGGCGCCGATCGGTTCAAACCGTGGAGTATGTACAAAAGATTTTATCCAGATATTGATCGATGAGATCGACCTGCCGATTATCGTGGACGCTGGCATTGGAAAACCATCCCAGGCATGTGAAGTTATGGAAATGGGAGCAGCAGCGGTTATGGCAAATACTGCGATTGCGACAGCAGGTGATATTCCGGCAATGGCATCTGCTTTCCGTGAGGCTATCGAAGCCGGAAGAAAAGCATACCTGTCGGGTTGTGGACGTGTCAAGATGGGTGGGGCAAGTGCATCTTCTCCACTGACGGGTTTTCTCTCTGAATAATTCAGAAGAATCAGAGTGGCAAATATGGGAGCAGAATAAAAATTAGTTTTATGGAAATTTTGAATCAGAAAATATAATGCATTTTTTATAATTTGATTTGAACAGAAAAATGAATATAAAAAGTTTCGGGTTCAAAATAAGCACAGGGGATAAAAAATCATGGAACATATCAATGAAAGTATTTTAAGCGACGAGATAAAGGAACACCAGAAAGAAGCAAGAATCGATCATATGACATATTTGCCGGGGATGGAAGCGTTGAGATCCGATATCACAAAACAGGTGGTTGAAGTAATGCAGGCATATGATTATGACAGTTACACAGCGGAAGATGTACGGAGGGCACTTACAAAAAGAAACCGTACACCAGAAGATTTTGCAGCGTTGCTGTCACCTGCGGCAGAGCCTTTTATTGAAGAAATGGCACAGTGCGCAAAGGTGGAAAAAGAAAATCATTTTGGTAATTCTGTCTGCTTTTTTACACCACTTTATATTGCAAATTATTGTGAAAACTACTGTATTTACTGTGGATTCAACTGTCATAACCGCATCCGCAGGGCAAAGCTGAATACAGAGGAAATTGAAGCAGAAATGGCTGAGATCGCAAAATCAGGTCTGCAGGAAATATTGATTCTGACAGGTGAGAGCAGAAAAATGTCGGATGTGGAATATATTGGAGAAGCATGCAAAATTGCAAGAAAATATTTTAAAGTCATAGGACTTGAAGTTTATCCGATGAATTCTGATGAATATGCATATCTGCACAAATGCGGTGCAGATTATGTGACCGTTTTTCAGGAAACCTATAATTCAGATAAATACGAGACACTTCATTTAGCAGGACACAAACGTATTTTTCCATACCGTATGGAGGCACAGGAGCGTGCAATCCGCGGCGGTATGAGAGGTGTGGGATTTGCAGCACTGTTAGGGCTGGATGATTTCAGAAAAGATGCGTTTGCGACAGGAATGCATGCTTATCTGCTGCAGAGAAAATACCCGCATGCAGAGATTGCTTTTTCCTGTCCGAGACTTCGTCCGATTATCAATAATGACAAGATCAACCCGATGGATGTGCATGAAAAACAGCTTCTGCAGGTTGTGACGGCGTACCGTCTGTTTATGCCATTTGCAAGTATAACGGTTTCTACCAGAGAGTGTGCGAGGGTAAGAGACAGTCTGATGGAGATCGCTGCAACAAAGATTTCCGCGGGAGTCAGCACCGGTATCGGAAGCCATGCAAAGGGACTTGAGGATCAGGGAGATGAGCAGTTTGAAATTTCGGATGGAAGGACAGTAAAACAGGTGTATGATGCATTGCTTGAAGAAGGACTGCAGCCTGTTATGAGTGACTATATTTATGTATAAAAAAGAAAATCCAATTCCGGGAAAAATAATTGCGGTTACAAATCGCACACTTTGTGACCGCTCATTTTTAGAACAGGTTAAAAGAGTATGTGAAAAGAAACCAGCGGCGCTGATATTAAGAGAAAAAGATCTGCCGCAAACAGAATATGAAAGTCTGGCAATACAGGTTTTAAAAATTTGTGCAGAATATGGGGTGATCTGTATTCTGCACAGTTATCTGGAAGTCGCAGAGCGGTTAGGGAGCAGGTACATTCATCTGCCGCTTCCATTATTAAGAGTTTATATGGAAAAAACGGAAAATGGGAAAATGCAGACAGAGACAAAAGTTAAAATGATCTTAGGCTGTTCCGTTCATTCTGTGGAGGATGCTATCGAGGCGGAAAAACTAGGTGCATCTTATCTGACCGCAGGTCACATTTTTGCCACAGATTGTAAGAAGGGGCTTCCGCCGCGTGGGACAGAATTTTTAAAACAGGTGTGTAAAGCCGTGCATATACCGGTATACGCTATCGGTGGAATCGGGTTTGGTGATGGAAAAGTTGACCTTGTGTGTGAATGTGGGGCAGAGGGAGCATGTATCATGTCAGCGTTTATGACAATATAACATAAAAAATATAAAAATTTCAATCAAATTTCTCATGTCGCATTGCACCTGTTTCAAGAATCTGCTATACTAAATCGGATAGTAAAGTGGAGGGACGATATGTCACAGGCAGTTGTTATAAAAAGTAATAAATACGGGATACATCTTGTATTAAGCAATGAGATATCTTTTAAAGCACTTTTAGATGCCATCGTCGAGAAGTTCAAAGAGTCAGAGAAGTTCTTTAAAGGGGCAAAACTGGCGATTTCTTTCGAGGGAAGAAAGCTGACACATGATGAAGAAATGGCTATCATTGATGCAGTGACATCTAATACAAGTATCGAGATATTGTGCATTGTAGATCATGATCCGGACCGTGAAGCATACGTCAAGCAGCAGATCGAAGAATATCAGGCATCTGTGCAGCAACCGTATGTGGATGGAGGGACTCAGTTTTACCGCGGAACGCTTCGCTCAGGTCAGACACTTGAGAGCGAAACAGGTATTGTAGTGGTAGGTGATGTCAATCCGGGCGCAGCAGTCATGGCAAACGGCAGTATCGTTGTACTTGGAGCGGTAAAAGGAAGTGTCTATGCAGGACTTGGTGGAGATGACAGTGCATTTATCGTTGCACTGGATATGGACCCGATTCAGATCCGCATTGGAAATGTTCTGGCAAAGAGTCCGGACAAACCTTTTGGCAGGCGTAAAATAAGAAAAAAGGTCAAGGAAACGACCACGTCTCCGCAGATTGCGTATTTAAAAGATGGAACAATCTGTATTGAACCGCTGACAAAAGAACTATTAAGCGATATTTAACGGCAGGAGGAATTTTTTGAAATGAGTGAAGTTATTGTAATTACGTCCGGAAAGGGCGGAGTTGGTAAAACGACTACAACCGCAAATGTTGGAACAGGTCTGGCACAGTTAAATAAAAAAGTAGTGCTGATCGATACCGATATCGGACTTCGTAACCTGGATGTTGTAATGGGACTTGAAAACCGCATTGTTTACAACCTGGTAGACGTTGTAGAAGGAAACTGCCGTGTTGAGCAGGCATTGATCAAAGACAAAAAATATCCGAATTTATGTCTTTTACCGTCAGCACAGACGAGAGATAAGTCAGCAGTATCTCCGGAGCAGATGCAGGCGCTGATCGAAGATTTAAGACAGGATTTCGATTATATTTTATTAGACTGCCCGGCAGGAATCGAGCAGGGATTTAAGAATGCCATTGCAGGTGCAGACAGAGCACTTGTAGTTACAACACCTGAGGTTTCCGCAGTGCGTGATGCAGATCGTATCATCGGACTGCTTCAGGCAAACCAGATCCAAAAGGTTGATCTTATCGTAAACCGTCTGCGTATGGACATGGTAAGACGTGGCGATATGATGAATGTAGAAGATGTGTGCGATATTTTAGCGATCAATCTGATCGGTGCAGTACCGGATGATGAGAATATCGTAATTTCTACGAACCAGGGTGAGCCGTTAGTTGGCAGCAACTGTCTTGCAGGACAGGCATATAAAAATATCTGCCATCGTATTCTTGGCGAGGAAGTCGCATTCCTTGATCTTGAGGCAAAACAGGGAGTATTTTCAAAATTAAAAGATTTATTTAAGAAAAATTAGGAGGAACAGTCATGGGATTGATGGACTTATTTAAAAAGAAAAGTTCCGGTGATGTTGCAAAAGACCGTTTAAAACTTTTGCTGGTGACTGACCGCGCAAGCTGTTCCCCGGAAATGATGGAGCAGATCAAAAACGAGATCATTCAGGTAATTTCAAAACATATGGATATTGATATGGAAGGCCTTGACATCCAGATCACACAGACAGAGTCAGAGTCAAACAATGGAACTGTACCGGCATTGTTTGTTAATATTCCAATCCGTGATATCAGACACGGAAATTCATAAAAACTTATCATTATATATAAGAGATCATAGACTGTTCGAAGGAGAATACAGATTTTCGTTTGAACAGTCTTTTTTAGTACTATTGACATATGATATTGAAAATGCTAATATCATACTAATTTGATATGAATTAAATGATAAAAGAGAAAAAGGATGCGGCAACTGATAACAGAAATACAAAGGATGAGCAAAGGAGCAGTATCCCGGAATGGAGTATGTCATGAAGTACGATTTTGATGAAGTAGTAGAGCGAAGAGGAACCGGATGTTTAAAATATGATTTCGCAAAAGAGCGTGGAAAAAAAGAAGATGTATTGCCACTGTGGGTTGCTGATATGGATTTTAAGACTGTGCCGGCGGTAACAAAAAGACTGCAGAAAGCAGTGGAACATGGGATTTATGGGTACAGCGACAGTAAGGAAGATTATTTTGCAGCAGTGTCAGGATGGTACCGTGATCATTTTGACTGGAACACAAAGCAGGAATGGATGATAAAAACTCCAGGGGTCGTTTTTGCACTTGCGGCAGCAGTACGTGCTTATACAGAAAAAGGCGATGCCGTACTGATTCAGCAGCCGGTATACTATCCATTCCGTCAGGTGATCGAATCAAATGACAGAAAGTTAGTCAGCAGTGATCTCGTCTTGCGGGATGGTCATTATGAGATTGATTTTGAAAATTTTGAGGCAAAAATAAAGGAACATCAGATTCATTTGTTTTTACTCTGCAGTCCGCATAATCCGGTAGGACGTGTCTGGAAAGAATGGGAATTAAGAAAGATCGGAGAAATATGTCTGAAATATCAGGTTATTGTTGTCAGCGATGAGATCCATAGTGATTTTGTGTATCCGGGAAATAAACATTATGTATTTGCGTCTATAGAACCGGAATTTGAGAAGATATCCGTGATCTGTACAGCACCAAGCAAAACATTCAATCTTGCCGGACTTCAGGTGTCAAATATTTTTATTGCTGACGAAGGATTGCGTAAAAAATTTATCCGTGCGGTGGATCAGGCGGGGTACAGTCAGGTAAACCTGATGGGACTTGTCGCGTGTCAGGCTGCTTATGAAGAAGGAGCAGAATGGCTTTTGCAGTTAAAAGAATATCTGCTTGGAAATCTTTCCTTTGTACGTGAATATCTGAAAGAAAATCTGCCAGAAGTCAAATTGATCGAGCCGGAAGGAACGTATCTGATCTGGCTGGATTTTGAAGCGCTTGGACTGGAAAGAAAAGAACTAGAGGCTCTGATCGATAAAGCCGGACTGTGGCTGGATGCCGGAGCTATTTTTGGAAAAACAGGAATAGGATTTGAGCGCATTAATATTGCATGTCCGAGAAGAACATTAGAGCAGGCGTTTGTGCAACTGAAAAAAGTGGTGGATCAGTTGAAGTAGTATGGGATAAATGCGTTGCCTGCCAAATGCTGGTTTGCGGGTGACATGAGTTTCCTCGTGCAGGGTGGTTCCGGGGGTTTTCGATTGGCAAATTGCATCAAGCCGGGACTCTTTTTGTTCCGTTGTACGAAAATAAGAAAGTCTAAGTATGCCTGATTTATATTGTGGCGGAGTGACGTGTGCGTCTTAAATGTGCCATCCGGGCACATTAAGACTTGTGCTGCCGTCCGTGGCAGCACAACACTGTGTTACGGACAGGCATCCTAAGAGTTTCTAATTTTCTTCCAAAGTCAAAAAACGAGTCCCGGCTTGATGCGATTCGCCAGCCGCAAGGTTGTGAACCACCCTTCGTCGGGGAACTCACATCACAACCTTGGGGGTGCGTAAATTTTTGTGACATTCATTTCAAAAATGTCGAAAAATCTCGACGAAATCTGTTATATCTATGCTTTTAACCATACATACTTGGAATAATAATCTGCATTATTAGTCTGTTAATTTACGAAATGATTAATGTAATGCAACATAGCAGATGAAACTTC